>JABXHP010000149.1 GCA_013373575.1 Oceanospirillaceae bacterium
ATTGGGATTAAGGTGGGTCCAACGACGCAGGTAGACGATCTACGGCGACTGCTGGATATTCTAAACCCAACCAACGAGCCGGGACGCATAAATCTCATTGCCCGTATGGGTGCTGATAAGATTGGTGACTACTTGCCGCAGCTCGTCGGCACCGTTCGCGACATGGGATCCTCAGTTGTCTGGAGCAACGACCCAATGCACGGTAATACCATAAAGGCGAGCAGTGGCTACAAGACACGCTCTGTCGATGCCATTCTGAGCGAGATGAAGTCCTTTTTCGAGATTCATCAAGCTGAGGGTACCCACGCAGGCGGTGTACACTTTGAGATGACAGGTAACCACGTTACTGAGTGTGTCGGTGGTGCTTATCAGATTACCGAGGCGGCGCTTGCTGAGCGTTATGTGACACAGTGTGATCCGCGTTTGAATGCCGATCAGTCCCTCGAACTGGCATTTATGATTGCTGATACACTTAAATCAGCTCGCAAATAGCGATCCAATTTTTAGCGTAAAGCGACGCAAATTGCATCGCAAAATGCAAACCTAAAAGACGCTCGTTGTGAGCGTCTTTTAGGTTTTACAGGGGTTGTAGCGGTTGCTCTTAGGCTGTAGTGTGACCGATCTAAGTGTTTAGCTATTGTTATTCAGCGGATGAGGTATCACTCCATTATGCTCTTCACGCGTCTCGCAACCTTTTACTTTATCTTCTTCGCTCTGCTCGGTCTGGTTGTTCCGTTCTGGTCCCCATATCTTGAGTCAATTGGCATGACTGCTGTTCAGATTGGCTGGCTGCTGGGGGCATTTCACCTCTCTCGTTTATGGGCGCCGGGTATTTGGGGCGCTGTGGCTGACCGATTTGGACACAGGCTACTGATTGTCCGCCTGGGCGCCTTGGGCGGGCTTATCAGTGTGATGCTGCTGCCTGGCCAGACTGAGTTCCTCAGGCTCTGGCTCTATATGCTGCTCTACTCGTTCTTCTGGAACGCCATACTGCCGCAGTTTGAGGTGATTACGCTTAAACATATGGGTAAGCGCTCAAATGAGTACGGGCGGGTGCGCCTTTGGGGTTCTGTCGGTTTTATATTGGCGGTACTCATCGGGGGCGAGCTGTTTATTGGAGAGGGTGTATCAGGTGTGCCTTACAGTTTCATTCTGGTGATGGCGTTGATTCTGCTCGCCTCCTTTTGGGTACCTGATGTCCCAGGAACAGAGGCGCAGAATAGGCCCGAGAAGGGGCTGATTCGCCAGACGTTGAAGCGTCCTGAGGTGATTCGTTTTCTACTAATGATCTTTTTTGTGCAGATGGCGCACGGACCCTACAACGGTTTCTATACCATTTTGTTGCAGCAGTTTGACTACGGCGGTACTGCGATAGGTTGGCTCTGGTCTTTGGGTGTATTGGCTGAGATTGTGCTGTTTGCCAAACTGCACAATCTATGGAATCGCTTCGGCTTTGAGCAGGTGCTCTTAGCCTCACTGTTACTTGGGGTGCTGCGCTGGCTTATTCTGGCAACGATTCCAGACCAGCTCTGGGCATTGGTGTTGGCGCAGCTGCTTCACGCGGCCAGTTTTGCAGTTGTGCTGGCTAGCGGTATTCGTCTTGTGCAGGAGCTATTTCCGCCGGGTAGTGAGGGGCGAGGGCAGGCGTTGCACTCGACAATCGGTTTCGGTTTAGGCGGGGTGGTTGGCAGTATTGCTGCAGGGTATCTCTGGCAGCACCTAGGTGGGTCGGCTTCCTTCATTTTTGCTGCAGGTGCAAGTTTTGTCGGGTTCTTGCTGGCTTGGCGCGTACAATTTCTTGGAAAAGCGCAACAAACGTAGTGAACCCGTCCTGTTGCGCTGCAAAATATTTGGTGTATTCTGCAGGTAAGTCTGTAAGCGCCGAGGGGTGCAGAGGGAGGTTTCAACCGTGAAAATTTCCATCGATATCGATCTCACACCGGAGGAGTTTCGCCGCACAATGGGCCTGCCTGATGTCAGTGAGATTCAAAAGGAGATCGTAGAGCAGTTTCGCAAACAGATAGCGGCTGGCGCCGAGGGGTATGACCCCATGACGCTGATGCAGCCCTATTTAAGCTCCGGCATCAACTCTATGGAGGCGATGCAGAAGTCCTTCTTTAATATGGTGATGCAACAGACCGGCAAAGAGAGCTCTAAGTAGTAGCTCCAGCACTATAATTCCAAGCCGATAAGGAGTCGCTTGTGCGCATACTTCGTAAGTACACCAACCGCCGTCTCTACGACACCTCACGTAGCTGCTATGTAACGCTTGAGGATGTGAAGGAGTTAGTGCTCAGCGGGGAAACCTTTCAAGTACAGGACTCCAAAACGGGGCAGGATTTGACGAGAAACATTCTGCTGCAGATTATCGCGGAGCAGGAGGCTGAGGGGCATGGTACGCTGCTGACTAATCAGGTGCTGCAGCAGTTGATTCGCTTCTATGGCGACCCGATGCAAGGGATGATGAGCCAGTACCTTGAGCAGAGCATCTCCGCCTTCCTCGATCATCAAGACCGTATTCGTGATCAGATGAAGACGATGATGGGGGCAGCTAACCCGCTCACTATGATGACACGTATGGCTGACCAGAATATGGCGATGTGGAATATGTTCAACCCAGCAGGACCCGACGCCGAAGAGGAGCCGAGAAAGCCTGCCGAAGAGTAGTGCTTATTGGCAGTTAGCTGCTCTCGTGTCTGAACTCGTTTATCGCTTTAACCAGCTGTGAGCGAGTTCGACTGCTAATAAACGCCCCTATATGCCCTCCATTTAGCTCTAGCTCTGTGTAGGCCTCTGTGCTTGTAAGAACGTCGCGCAAGGCGGCAGCGGAGGCTGGCGGTACGAGGTGGTCTTTGCTGCCATAGGCGTTGAGCACCGGTTGTTTGATCTGCCCAATATCCACTTCTCGATCGCCAATTTTCAATGTCCCGTTCACTAGACCATTGCGCTTAAAGAACCCCTCGGCGAACTCGATTGCACTCCGTCCAGTGATGTCGGGGCTATCGTTGAGCCAGTGCTCCATACGCAGAAAAGTTCGCGCCGCCCTCTTATTAGTGAGATTCTTCGCAAGACTAAGCTGCTTGGCGATACCGAGCTCCAGGGGTTTAAGGCTAGCGTAGAGTTGGTTGAGTAGCTCGCCAGCTATATTGCCTCGCGTTGCTACCAGCGCCTCGATATTTACCTCTCTGACCATTTGCGCCAGCGTGAAATTATCCACCTCTGTATCCACTGGCGTAACGAGGGTGATGAGTTTCTCTACATGGTGCGGGTAAAGTGCCGCATAACAGAGGGAAAATACGCCCCCTTGGCATACGCCTAACAGGTCTAGTTGTGCGCTCTCGGCATGTTTTAGGGTCGCCCTAACTGCAGTGTGAAGGTAGTCATTTATGTAGTCGTCTAGACCCAGATAGCGATCTGTCGCCTTGGGGTAACCCCAATCTATCAGATAGACCGAGTGACCCGCATCGAGCAGATCACGCACCAGCGAGCGACCCGGTTCAAGGTCGAGAATGTAGGGGCGGTTAATCAGTGCGTAGCAGATAAGCAGTGGTCGTGCTGACTTGATGTTCTCGTTGGCACTTTGGCTCGGCTTTTGGCTAGGCTTTTGGCTTGGATAGTAGCGCAGTGTCATGGAGTCGATCTGCAGTAGCGTCTCCGCGGGTAGCGGCGCAGGCTCGATGGACTCGAGGGTGCCAAGCGTCTCTAACGCTTGGGCTAGACGCTGCTGGTGTTGCCGGAGTTGCTCGCTAAAGCTCTGCATCGGTGCGTCCTAGTTCTGCGACGCTTTAAGCTGGTCGATCTCTAGTTCAAGCGCACGAATACGGCGGCGTTGTTGATCGAACTGCTCAATTAACTGGTCAATCTCACTACGCCTCGGCAGCCCCAACTGATCGGCAAACAGCTCAATCAGTTCCTGCCAACAGCTCTGCAGTTGTGTCAGGCTGTTCACCAACTCTGCTTGTGCCGCGGGCAGTTCACTGTGGTTGAACGCCTCGCGGTAGGTTTGGTCGTAGCAGTTCACCCAAAGCGCTAAAAGCTGCTCTTGTTCAAATGAATCTTGCGCCTCACGCGTAAACTGCTCGATAGCAGCTGTGCTCACGGCATCCAGTTGTCGATTTAGTCTGTCGACAGCCTCCTGCCAACCTATCAGTGCTTCTAGTAGCGCCTTAAATTTGGCGAACCGTGGATGCTTTAACTGTGCTGTTACTGCGCGCAACTGCTCTAACTGCTCAGGTGAGTAGGTTGTAGAGATTCCCTGCTGTGTGAATAGCAGCTCAAGGAATTGATGCGGCAGGGTTGCCCGCTCCAGGATATGACGCAGATTAAACTGATGCAGTTCGCTACGCAGCCGCTCTACGAGACCCGCAACGTCAGTACCACGCGCACGGGCACGTGTGAGGTCAGCGAGAAGCTCAACGAGCTCAGCGGAGTGCGCAGTTAGCGAGGCAACAAGATCTGCGTGGTTTGGGGAGAGTTCCTCGGTCTGGTGTTGGAATTTAGCTATCCACTGCTGCCACTGCGCGAGTTGCTCTGTAAAAGAGGTCTCGGGAAGGCTTTCCAGTTGTTTCATCCAGTTCTGAAACTGATCGAGAAGAGGGTTGTTCACACCGGGCTCATTTATAGAATTTTGTAGTGTCTAGTTTCCGCTAACTAGAGTTTCAGTACAAGTTGGCTGCTCTGCCTTCTTTAATATCGCCAGTAGTTCGCGTGCGGCATTGGAGAGCGTGCGCTCACGGTGGTAGATGTAGCCCAGAGGTCGTTCAACGGGCTGGCTGCCGGTATCAAGTTGTGCCAGTTCAGAGTCGATAAGTGTCTCTGGCAGGAGCGACCAGCCTAGTCCGCTCCGTACCATCATGCGGATGGTGTCGAGATAGTTGGTTGAGATGCCCAGGTTGGGCTCCAGTCCCAAGCTGGCAAGCTGCTGGTGCACAATCTGGTAAGTGAAGGTGTTGGCACCCGGCAGTATGGCGGGATAGTCATTGAGCTGGTCGAACTCCACGTATCGCTGTTGCGCCAAGGGGTGGCCGGCAGCAACGCAGTAGTGCAGCCGGTCGAGCCAGATAGTCTCAGCTACGATACGCGGATCGCTCTGTGGCGAGAGGGTAATGAGGGCCAGCTCTATCTCTCCATGCATGACGGCATCGTAAGCAACCTCTGATTCATAGAAGCGCAGATCCATCTCCACTTGAGGGTAGGATTTCACAAAGCGTCGTAGCGCGTTGGGCAGGCGGTGCAAACTGATGTGGTGGCTGGCCGCAAGCGACAGGCGGCCAGTGACTTCGCCCGAGAGATTGCTTAGTAGACGCCGCGCGTCCTCGAACTCGGTAAGTATTCGCTCCGCCTGAGGGAGCAGGGTTCGACCCGCCTCTGTCAGGCTTATGCTACGGCCGATTCGATCGAAGAGGCGCGTGTTCAGTTGTCCCTCAAGTTGTGCGATCCGCTTACTCACGGCAGACTGCGTGATAAAAAGATTCTGCGCAGCATTAGAGAAACTTGAGCTGCGGGCTACTTCAACAAAGGCTTGTAGGGTGGCGGTATCCATCCCTCTAGTCTGAGTGACATCCCCAATTACCGCAATAGGGAGCGCGCTTTCGGCTTGGTTTCATTCGTGTGAGGTCTTTCGGTGCGATTTGGGTTGTTTGAGCTATATTTTAGTGTGCCTCTTTAGTATTGAGAAAAGTTTTCATGTTGTAGAGCCTCTATCTGCTTAATTCCGAGTAAAAAGATCGGTTTTTACTGCTAGGCTGTAAACAGGTCCAATTAATCGGTGCTATTGAGAACCGCTCTAAACAACTGCTCTAAACAACTGGGAAAAAGGATGGGTACCTAATGAAAATGACCATTAGTCGTAAGATCGGTATGGCGCTGATCTTTCTGTCATTTGTGATACTTGCTACCGGTCTTGTTGGCCTATCCGGCATAGGCTCGCTCAGCAAGCAGCTGCGCTTCCTCACCGGGCCTGCGTGGGATACAGCTGATGGTGCGATGGAGGGCACCATAGAGTTACAGTCGGAAGTGCTCACACTTGAAAGCCTTCTACGTAACAAAATTAAGATTGTTGATGGTCAGACGCAGATGAAGGAGGCCTCTGCGGCAGCAGATGAGGCGCTGGGGCGTATGGCCAATTCCGGTCTGCTAGAGCCTAATCAGACATCAGAGCTAACCAGCAAGCTTGACGCGTTTCGCGCGCTTGCTGATCAGGTCAGCGAGGAGTACGCCAGCCTGGAAGCCTTGCGCTTGAGAGCGGAGGAGCGCGCCTTCAATATAGACACTCAACTGCTGACACTTGAAGATGCCATTGAGTCAGGCATGGATGACAACGCGCTGATGAGTAATTCAACCGCTGAGATTCAGCGCATGTGGGATGTTGCTGATGCCATCATGGAGACCCGCATTGGTGTACTGCGTGGGTTGCAGGCGCTCAGCCAGATCCTGGGTGGTGCTGAGCTAGAGAAGCGTGAACCGGTGGTGTTTAGCGGGGTTGAACAAGCGCAGGAGGAGGCCGCGGCTTTGGTGGAGCTGGAGTCTGTACTTGCGCGCCGTTCTATCGATACCCAAGTGGTGGATCTGATCGCGTTTGATATCGATGAGCTTGCCGCTGATGCAGTGGGTACTCTGGAGGCATTTAAGAAGTTCTCCGCGACCGAGCGGACGATGCGAGCCGCACTTGATGAGCTGCTAGTTTACATTGGTGAGATTGAGGAAGTAGCTGACGGAAAGGTTGAGGGACAGCTTAGCATCGCTGAAGATGCTATCACTTGGGCGAATACGCTGGTGGGAATCGCTATTGTGGTTGGTCTTGCGTTTGCGGGGCTCTCAGCATGGTTAAGTCGCCGTATGGTTATTGCGCCTATTCAGGCCGTTGCTGAAAAACTCAATGATATCTCTAAAGCGGGCGGCGACCTTACACAACGGTTGGAGTTCAACTCTGCCGATGAAATTGGTGAGTTGGCGAATGGTTTCAACGGTTTCTTGGCGAAGACACGCGACATTATCCTGCAGGTTAAGGGCTCTGCAGATAAGGTGCTAGAAGAGTCGAGAGCTCTGGTGAGCGTTATTGATGAGGCCAATCGCGGTGCTCAGAATCAGAAAGGTCAGACGGAGCAGGTTGCATCAGCGGTTACCGAGATGGTAGCTACCGTATCGGAAGTTTCAGGTTATGCTCAATCGGCTGCGGAGGTCTCTCGCGGCGCTGGACAACGAGCTGAGGCGGGTCGAGGTTTGATGCATGAAACATCGACCCAGATTCATCTATTAGCCGACGATATGGCAGAGGCGAGTAGCACGATTG
This sequence comes from Oceanospirillaceae bacterium, assembly GCA_013373575.1. Taxonomy (GTDB): domain Bacteria; phylum Pseudomonadota; class Gammaproteobacteria; order Pseudomonadales; family Balneatricaceae; genus Marinobacterium_E. The sequence continues at coordinate 7,292 of JABXHP010000149.1, forward strand.
ATCAGGTGAAAGCGAGCACTGAGAGCATCGGTACTGTACTTGATGTTATTCAGACTATTGCAGAGCAGACTAATCTTCTAGCTCTCAACGCAGCCATTGAGGCGGCGCGTGCCGGTGAGCATGGTCGTGGTTTTGCGGTAGTTGCCGATGAGGTACGTACACTCGCAAGCCGTACGCAGGACTCTACGGAAGAGATTCAGCGCATGATTGAAGAGCTCCAGAGTGCAGCTAACTCGGCGGTAGCGGTGATTCAAAAGAGCCAGAGTGCGAGTGATGCAACCTCAGAGAAGGCGAAGCTGACGGGTGAGTCGATTCAAGAGATTGTTGATGCGGTGCATGAGATCGATGGTATCAACCAGCAGATTGCCGCCTCTACAAGTCAGCAGGAGGCTGCAGCAAATATGATCGGTCAGAGTGCTGAGGAGATTCATGTAATCGCGGATGATACTGCGGGCAAAGCGATGGCTGCGCAACAGTCTCTAGAGCAGTTGCAGGCACAGGCAGAGCGCATGCGTCAGGTTGTATCCCAGTTTGTGGTGTAGCCGCTTCGGTGTGAATGCGCGATAAATAGAAAACGGCCGCTGAGGCCGTTTTTCTTGAGTGAGAGGGTCTAAACCTGACGAGCTAGTAGCTGCGGAGCCTCTCGTAGAAGGGGCGGCAGGCCTCTAGCGGTTTAGCCAGCGGTGTTGTGCCAGTTTCATTAATCGTGACACTGGTAACTGCGGGAAGATCAAAGCCGATCTGCAGCTCACAGTTACCCTTCAACTGGGCCACTCCAGAGCTGTTCTCTTGACGATAGAGCCAGATCTCTTTTCCCGACTTAACAACCTTACGTGTTGGTTCGCCAAGCGTTTGTTGCAGCTGGTTTATATCCATCCGCAGTATAGGAGCGCTCATCATATCGGCGGTCAGTGGTGCCTCGCTGCGGGTCGCACAGCCGCTAATAATTATTAAACTCAGGCCGATTGGCAGCAGTTTGGTGAGCCTCATTTGGCAATAATTCCTTTTAGCACTTTGCTAAAGGTCGCAATCTCTTCATCAGAGAACTTTGCGAAGACTCGCTCTTGCTCCTCATTGGCGAGGTGCCAGAGTGAGTCTGACTTCTCCTGTCCCTGCACGCTTATTGCGTAGCGACCGTCGTTTTCGCTAATGAGACCTTTGCGCTCGAGCACCTCTACCGCCACGCGAACATCCTGTTCTGGCATCGCAACAGCTTCAACCAGCTGTTTCACATCGAGCGACTGGTGCTCCGTAAGAATCATCAGCATTCTCGCCTCTGTTGTCTGTAAGCCGGTAGACATCTGCAGTGGCAGGTAGTCTGCCTGATAGGATCGCATAGCTTGCAGCATAAGGTAGTAGAGGTTTGAATCTAGGCGCCCGGGTAGCTCGGGTTTGCTGCTAGTTTCGCCCTTATCACTCGATAGACGCGAGTAAGGCATAACAATGGAGTAGCCGCCTTGGTGATAACAGAGCGGTGCGCGCCCTTCAGCTTCAAACTGCTCCACTTTACCGATAAGAATGAAGTGATCGCCAGCGTCTATCATCTGATGCACTGAGCACTCAAAAACCGCTGCACAGTCTGCCAACACCGCGGCCCCGCCTAACCCTTCTCGGAAGCTAACGCCGGCAAACTTGTCGTCGCTTGGGCGAGCAAACTGATTCGAAAGGTGCATCTGGTCTGCTGCCAAAATATTGACCGCAAAATGTGACGCTTCACTAAAAGCTGCCAGGTTGTTGGAACGCTTGTCGAGGCTCCATAGAATCAGCGGCGGATCCAGAGAGACCGAGTTGAAGGAGTTTGCTGTAAGCCCGACAGGCTCTCCCTCGGGAGAGACGGCAGTGATGACGGTTATACCAGTTGCGAAATTGCCAAGAGCGCGGCGAAAAGCCTGAGAATCAAACACGGTTATCGGACTCACTTAATGGGTTAAAATTTTTTCGGATAATAGCACTATTCGCGGTAGTCGTCGTGGCAGGCTTTGCAGCTTGCACCCAAATCAGAGAAGGCATCTATAGCGGCCGGTTGATTACTGCTCTGCGCTGCGTTGACGAGATTTGCGCTGGCATCACGGCTCTGTTGGGCGATAGCCGAGAACTCATCGAAATCCTGCCAGATGATATCCAGAGCTTCAGAGGGTTTTGCATTGGAACCTTCAGGGAAGTAGCGCTCGAGATCGCTAAACCATGCGTTTAAAGAGGTTGCTTCTGTCTCGATGGCATTAAAGTCGCTAGCTCTTACTGCGCCCTTTAGATTCTTCATTGAGCGTTTGGCTGCTTTGAAACCCTCCATGCGCTCTTTAACAATCCCGGTAGCGCCGGAGTGGGCGGACACTGTAGCAGGGGTGATAAGAGTTAAAGCTATCGTTGATGCGGCTAACACTGGTTTCAGAGCGCGCATTACTTCTACTCCTGACTGAAACGGTTATGCGCTTCGATAATCTTTTGTGGCCAAGTTGACTTGATATAGGCCAATACGGACCAGATCTGATCGTCGTTCATCTGTTGTCCAAATGCGCGCATATTGGTGCGGTAGTCGGCACCGGCTATCGCTTGCAACCCCTCTTTAACTATGGTGAACAGCTGTTTGTCATCATGATGCCAGGTGTGGCCGCTCTGATCATGGGGTGGTGCGGGTAGGTAGCCTGCGCTATCACGTTCACGCCAGTTAGGTTGACCCTCAAGGCTGGCGCCGTGGCAGGCAGCACAGTAGCGTTGATAGAGAGCTTTACCATCGGCGACAGCGTTAGCGTCTAGGTAGGGTATGGTGCTCCAGCGTGAATCTGTTTCTAGTGTTGGCTCAGGCTGCATGTTTAACCATATCCCGTACCCTACGCCGGCCACCAAAAAAGCGACACCCAACCACTGTTTTGTTGTGAGCAAAATCGACTATCCCCTGATTTACTAGCGCAGTGCGCTTTCTGAATTTATGGCTGTAACGCCGCAGTATAACGGAGGTTACAGTTTCTCAAAACGCTAAACAGAAGAGCTGACATGCAGCTTAATATTGAAGATATCTCTTGCTGGTGTTTGTCTATCCAACATAAGTGAGGCGGATATGCGCGATGCCTTGGCAAAGACGGGCTACCCCGCTCTGTAAATACGCGTTCTGTCGTCAGCGAAGTCGCGCTAATTCTTTGCGTTAAATCAACTTTTGAATGCGCGGTTTCGCTCTTCTGCGGCTAAGCTTTTATAAAGTGGGTCAGGAGTGTGCGCTAATGAGTTATATCGTCTCGGTAAAGAGTGTGGTGCTGCTAGCCTTCAGCTTGGCGCTGCTAGGCTGTAATGAAACCAGCCAAACCGCTGAAAAGGGTGTCTCTGGGGGATTGGGGTCTACTGCCTTCCCGTCAGAATGTGCCGATTGCCACGGTGACGCTCCAACATACGCTGTCCTCGGCGCAAGGTTGGGCTACGAGCACTCAGGGCATGCGCTGGGCTTTGAGCGCTCCGGTCATGGTAATGCGATGTACGCTAATGGGTCAGGTTGCCAGACCTGCCATACGCATGAGGGTTTTGTAGCGAAAGTGAATGCGGTGGAGCCGCAGCCAGAATTTATTGCAAATCCCTCTCAGCCGAGCTGTTTCACCTGCCACAAACCTCACGAATCTTTCGATTTCTCTTTGCGAACAACGGCGCCGGTAACCCTGGCGAACGGGACAGTGTTTGATAAGGGTGGCTCGAACATCTGTGCCGAGTGCCACCAGTCACGCACCGATGCCAGCACAATTAGCGCAATGCCAACTGGTAAAATCAGCGCTCACTTTGGCCCTCACCATGGTCCACAAGCCGATCTTTTCAGTGCGACCAACGCTTTCGAGTTTGCCGGTAAACTGTACTCAAGCTCTGCGCATAAGTTTGCTATAGATGAGGGGTGTACGAGTTGTCATATGACGCTGCCAGAAGGGCGCTATGGCCTCTCAGCTGAAATTGGTGGTCATAGTTTCTCCATCGCAGGCGATGTTCACGGTAGCGAAAAACTCAATCTGGCCGGCTGTGTCGCTTGTCATGCCGATATGAAACAGGCGAAAGGCGAAGCGCTTATAGATTATGTAGCGAAAGATGATTACGACCAGGATGGCGAACTTGAGCTGATTCAGCTTGAAGTTCAAGGGCTCCTGGATCGTCTGGTTAATCAGCAGGGTAGTGGTCTGCTACAGCGCTCAACGCCGGCACTGTTCGATGCTCAGGGGCAGTTTATTCAGCGTGCGGGGAGTGATGAGCTGGTTGCGCAACAGTTAGTGGGAGCGCTTTACAATTACAAGCTCTTCGGCGAAGAAGATCGTAGCTTGGGTATGCACAACCCCACCTACACACTGCAGGTGCTAACGGATACGGTTGAAGCGCTTGATCCTGCCTTTGACACCAGTGCAAGGCCAGCACGATGAGTGCACCAAAGCCAAGTTGGTGGCAGCGTCTCTGGCGGGCCGGCCCCGGCTGGTTGCTTGGCGTGCCCCTTGGCGGGGTGCTTGCTTTTGGTATCGGAGCTGCCACGGTAGCGGGATTTAATGCAGGTATGCACTACACCAACTCCAACGAGTTCTGTTATGCC
>JABXHP010000032.1 GCA_013373575.1 Oceanospirillaceae bacterium
ACATGCGCCGCACACTCAGAGCGACCTCGTTGGTGAATGGGACCGTCCATACGCGCGCGAGCTTGGTGTTTTCCCAGCTGGTGTGCGTGTAGATGCTAAGTACTGGCCGACGGCTAACCGAATCGACAACGTCTACGGTGATCGTAACTTTGTCTGCTCTTGTCCGTCTATCGACAACTATACTGACGATGAACCGGTCAAACCGAGCTCGAATGTTCATGCATTTCCTGGCGAGGCAAAAGCTAAAAGCGCATAAACTTATGAGCGCATAAAGCCGAAATTAAAATGGCTTATGACAAGGGGAGACATTGCTGTGCGAGCAGTGTCTCCCCTTTGTGTTTTCGCACGTTTTAGCTTTTCTACGACTAGTTGCCAATACCTTAATAGAGCGTGCCAAGCGTACGATTAGGCGTTGAAAATAATAGAGTTATTTGTTGGTGCAGCTTCGCCGCAGGCAACGTTGACCGTTTAGAGGAATTGAGTAATGAGCGTTATACGCAAAGAGAAAGTTACGGGCCCATCTGCATGGAAAGGTAAGGATCTACGCGATGATGATTCTTGGATCTACCACTGGTCAGAGAAGTCCATTGCGGCGATGGAGAGGGCGTTGGAAAACGTTAAGAGCAAAGGCTTAACGGTTCCGGATTTCACTAAAGAGGACTTCCCAATTCCTGAAATGGCAGAGGAGATCGCCTACTTCAATGAGGAGTTAGAGGATGGTCGCGGTTTCATATTGATTCGTGGTCTACCCGTGGAGCGCTACAGTGATGAAGATGTTGCGATTATCTATTATGGCCTGGGTCTGAATATGGGGGTGCCCGTCTCTCAGAATATTAAGGGTGATATGCTCGGTCATGTGAGGGATATTCGTGCGCAAGATACACGAAAAGTTCGTGTCTATGAGACCAGCGAATATCTGCCGTATCACGCTGACCTGGCCGATGTGGTTGGATTGTGTTCTCTGCGCAAAGCCAAGTCTGGTGGTATGAGTAGTATCTCTAGCGCTATGACGCTGTTCAACGAGATCCTAGAGAATCACCCAGAGTATCTAGGCCTGCTGCATCGATACTTCTTGATGGAGCATATTCATGATGGCGATTCTGGTCCTCTGCCGCTATTCAGTGAGCATAACGGCAAGCTGAGTGCGATGTACTTGCGCCAGTACATCGAGATTGCTCAAGAGAAAGCTGGTCAGCCGCTTTCACCCGTAGAGATAGAAGCATTTGACCTGGTGGATAAGATTCTAGTAGACCCTGATACGCGTCTAGACATGATGATGGAGCCGGGCGATATTCAGTTCCTCAACAACTACACCATTTTCCACTCGCGTACGAGCTTCGAAGATTACGATGAACCTGAATTGCGCCGCCACCTCTACCGCCTGTGGCTGAAAATGCCGAATGCGCGAGAGTTGGCCGATGACTTCCCGGGTCGAAACGGTATCTCAAAACGCTAAGCCGCACTCCCATCGCGTAGAGTCGATTGATATCAATTGGCTCTCTGCGCGTCACGGCTCTGTTACTGATAGCGCTGCGTCTTGATCAAATAGACGCTTAGTCGTTGAGGCTGGTTACCAACAGCGGTGACTCAGCACGGGCTAAAACGCGCTCATCTTGATCAATAAGCTCGGCGATACAGAAGAGCAGTTTGCGTCCCGGTTTATCAATCCAAGCACGTATGCGTTGTCTGCCGGGAAATATCGGGCGGTAGAATTGCGTTTGCATATTTACGGTAATGACAGTTTGACCTTGCTCGATGGCGGAGAGGGCCGCGTAGGCAAGACCGGTATCAAGTGCCATTGTTGCGGCACCGCCCTGTATCACGCCATTACCCTGAGTGAACTTCTCAGAGAGCGTTAGCTCCATCTCAACCCGTCCTCTCTGGGCTGTCAGAATGACGTAATCGAGGAGTGCAGAGAGTGGGGTTGCTGTGACCGGGACATTCGTGTTTTCGCTGCGAATCATCTCGGCGAGTAAGGCTTGCTCTTTGTTGGAGTTCATAAATTCGTTGCCAAATATTGGGCTTAGGGTGTCGTTCTCACACATCTTTAGATAGTCCCTGCTTTTGCACTTCCATGTGCACGCAGGATAAGTACATCCTTGTACAAGCGCCGTTCTCGCACATCCATGTGCTTCACGGCATCAGTACATCCCTGTACAAACCCTGCTTTCGCACTTCCATGTGCGCGCAGGATAATTACATCCCTGTAATAAAAAGCGGCACGCCGCTTGCGCGAGGTGCCGCTCGATTCATTTGGAATTACTGGTAGCTACGGAAAGCTTCCAGCGCAGCCTTTGCGTCTACACCGCGATCAGCTACTGAGTCGATCCACATCTGATCCAGACCTTTCATAGTCTGTTTCATATCGACCGCTAACTTTTCGAACGAGTCGACCATATGGATGTTTGTACCAACCTCTTTGGCATGGTCCATGCCTAGCGCATCCATATCCTGCCAAGCTTTACCTTGCATGCGGGAAAGGTTCTCACCCATTGCAGCTCGGATCGCGGCAGCATCTTTAGGATCCAGATCTTCCATAAACTCTGGGTTTGCTACGAAGCTGAATGTAGTCGTGTACAACGCCGTTGGGAAGACGGTGAGGTGGTTAGTCACTTCAGAGAGTTTGAAAAATTTGTGCTCGCCAATCGGTAGGAAGGTCCCATCCACGACGCCCTGCTGCAGCATCTCATAAGAGGCGGGTGCCGGACCAGCCACTGGAGTAACGCCCAGACGAGCTGCAAGATCGTTAACCATGCCGCCACCAAGACGAATCTTTTTGTCTTTCAGGTCGTCGAGGCTGTTTACCGGGAATTTAGTATGCATTACACCTGGTGCGTGCACCCAGACACCAAGGAGTTCTAGCCCTTCGTACTCGTTGGCATCAGCGAAGTACTCTTGCTGTACTTTCCAGAGCGCAACAGAAGCTTTTTCGGCATTTTTTGTTTCACCTGGGATCTCCGCAACACCGGTCAGGGAGAAACGGCCTGGTGTGTAGGCGTTTACGCCCCAAGACGCGTCAATGATGCCATCTTCAACCGATGAGTAGATTGTTTTAGGGTGACCCTGGAAGTTCTCAATAACCACCTTAACGCGACCTTCAGTGGCCTCTTCCACCATCTTGACGAACTGAGGCATCGCTACAGTGTTTTGAGGGTGGGTGGGCGGCAGCCAGGTAGCAACACGCATGGTAGTTTCAGCCATGGCATTCATTGAGATCGCAGCGCCTACGGCCGCGCCAAGAACTTTCAGTTTAAGGTTTGTCATTATTTTAGTTCCTCGTTTATACACACTTATTTTTATACTCAGCAAAACAGTAGAAGGCATCTGGAGCCAAGCTTCCACTGCACCTTAGTCGAAGTCACTGGCGATATAGCAACTCCGGCAAGAAGAGGGTGATAGGCACGAATGCCACGATCAGACCCAAGCGAACGATATCGGCACACCAGAACGGCGTAACGCCCTTGAATATGGTGCCGGTCCGCACATCTCGCAGAACGGCGCTCAGTACAAATACGTTCATACCTACCGGTGGCGTGATCAGACTGATCTCCGTAACCACGACGACGACAATCCCGAACCAGACGAGGTCAAAGCCGAGGCTATCGATCAGCGGGAAGAATACTGGCACGGTGAGCAACAGCATCGAAAGGCTTTCAAACACCATGCCTAGCAAGATATAGATACCCAGAATCACCAGAACAACCACGATGGGTGAGACATCCAGCGTCTGAACGAACTCCAGCAGGAAGTTAGGCAGGCCGCCACGGTTAATGAAATCAGAGAAGATGAGGGCACCAATAATGACACCGAACAGCATGGTTGATGTTCGAGCTGTATCTGATAACACCTCGTAGGTAGCGACCAGCGTCAATTTGCGACGTATTAGTGCGATCAGGAAAGCGCCTGCCGCACCGATACCCGCTGCCTCTGTTGGGGTAAATATTCCGAGGTAGATACCGCCCATAACGATCGAAAAGAGCAACAGCACGCCCCAGATACCCTTGAGCGCTGTTAACCTCTCTGCCCAGGTGGATCGCTCGCCTGCCGGTCCCGCCGCTGGATTGCGCATGACGACCCAACGCACCGCAGCCATGTAGAGGATAACGCCGAGCAGACCGGGTATAAATCCCGCCGCAAAGAGTTCGCGAATACTGGTCTCTGTGAGTAGTCCATAGATCACCAAAATGACCGATGGTGGGATTAGAATGCCCAGCGTACCGCCTGCTGCAATAGAGGCGGTCGCGAGAGAGTCAGCGTAGCCAAATTTGCGCATCGGCGGCAGCGCCACCTTCGCCATGGTGGCAGAGGTGGCCAAACTGGAGCCACAGATTGCCGAGAAGCCACCGCAGGCAACGACTGTCGACATCGCAAGGCCGCCGCGGCGATGGCCTAAGAAGGTGTACGCTGCGTTATAGAGCTCCTGAGATAGGCCCGAACGCGTGACAAAGTTACCCATCAAAATAAACAGCGGCACGACCGACAGACTGTACTCCTGCGCCGTCTCAATGACGCGGTTGGAGGCGAGTGTCAGCGAAGCTTTCCAGCGAAAGTCGAACAGGTTTTCGAATGTAAGGCCCTGTAAGATGGCAAAACCAAAGAAACCCACGATCGCCATCGCAAAGGCGATTGGCATTCGGACAACCAAAATTAGAAAAATGAGTAGAGCAAAACCAATGACTACGGCTTCCATCTAACCTGCTCCCTAGTGCTTACTTTTGATAATTCGGTACATGCCGTAAGTGATCATGCCAAGGGCAGTGAACCAGCTCATAATGGCGATGTACTCGATTAGATAGCCGACTGGAATTTCCAAGTACTCGGTTACCTCACCGCGGCGCAGCTTGCGTTCGCCGAGTTGCCAGATACGGACACCGACGACGTAGAACGAAGTGGATACAGCAAAGGCTGCAAACATAGAGAGCAGACGTACCAGTTTTGGCCCCATTAGATTGTCTAATAGATCGACCAAGATGTGTCCGCCTCGCCAGGTTACGACAGGCATCTCAGCAAAAACGATAATAGCCAAACCGATCTGAGTAATCTCTACGGCGCCATCAACGGCATCGTTGAACAGGTATCTGCCGCCGACGTCGACAACCGTCAGCAGCATCAACAGGAACAGCCCGCTGGCAGCGATAATCTCGAGTCCAAAAGCGACCCAGCGCAGCGCGCCGGGTTCGGGGTAGTGTTGGTCTAACCATTCAGCACGTGTCACGTTGGGCCTCCAAATATAAAACTCAGAAGTTAAAGCACTTCAAAAAATTTCAATTCGACGCAGTCAGGGCGGCGGATACCGGTGCCAATGAATAGGCGCTCGGTAATCCACTGAAAGCGTGCAGCAGAGGTCTCAAAAATGGGGGTGCATTTGAAATAGACTTGATCGGGGTCGACCGGTACGCCGCGCATGATGTTGGCAGTCACCTCAGCATCGGCCGCGCGCAGCGCACGGTTGGCGACAAAGATTGTCTCGCCCTCGTCGGTCTCCAGCACGTAACGGGCATCAAGCTCAGCAAGGCGGGGCGTCACTATACGTTGGTAATCGGCGCCGCCGGCTAAGACACGACCTTGCCAACCCTCACCAATGACTGTACCGCCCGTGATGGGTATGACGCGGCGGGTTCCGAACTGCGCAGCACCAATCTCTTGTGGCGGTGCGATCTCTACCCTCAGCGTCGCAAAGGGTTTTAATTCAGGTGTTTTCACTGGAATACTTCTATTTTCTAATTATTGTTATGCCACTCTGGGCGCTGCTTTTAATGTTGTACTACATGATTGTTGTAAAGCACAACTATAATTTACTTAATTCAACGCGTTCAGGCGTTTGAACTCCGCTTCTGCACGAGTGTTAAAATGTCGTAACTAGCGACCAGTTCTGAATTCTGGTTTGTCACTTCAACATCCCAGCTCACCACACCCACAGGATCTCCTTTGGGAGTTGTCTTGCCCTGATCGATTTTGCTCTTGCAGGTTAGGCGCGCCTGGATAGTATCGCCAATCCCTACGGGGTTAACGAAACGTAGTGTATCCAAACCATAGTTGGCCAAAACAGGGCCAACACCCGGATCGACAAACAGGCCCGCAGCGGCGGACAGAACAAAGTAGCCGTGGGCAATGCGCTTTTCGAACATTGAGTCGCGCGCGGCATCTTCGTCGAAGTGCATGTAGAAGTGGTCACCTGAGAGACAACCAAAGTTTACAATATCCGCCTCAGTGACGGTTCTGCGATGCGTTAGCAGCGTCTGTCCAATTTCGAGCTCATCGAAGTGAAAACGGAATGGGTGTACCGGCTTCTCGACTCGGTCTGCGCCGCGTATGTACTCGTTGGTCACCGCGCTCAGCATCGTTGGCGAACCTTGTATCGCTGAGCGTTGCATGTAGTGCTTCACGCCGCTGATACCGCCAAGCTCCTCACCTCCACCTGCGCGGCCAGGACCTCCATGTTTTAGCATCGGTAGCGGCGAACCATGGCCTGTCGACTCTTTGGCTGAGCGCTCATCAAGGATATGTACACGACCGTGCCAAACCGCCATAGCTGGTACAACCTCCGCTGCAATCTGCGGGTCACGGGTCACCAAGGTGGTAACGAGCGAACCTTTGCCACGTGCAGCTAACGCCAGCGCGTGTTGTGTATCACGGTAGGGCATTAGCGTACTAACAGGGCCAAACGCCTCGATATCGTGTGCGCCACCCTCAGCATCCGGCGTGCTGTTTAGCAGCAGCGTCGGTTCGAAGAACGCATCAGCATTAACCCCTTCAGGTGCGCAATCTGCGCCTTTACCAATAAGGGTCTCGCTGCTCTGCTTTAGTAGTTCGAGTTTTTCAGCAACGTCAGCGCACTGGTCCGCCGAAGCCAGAGCTCCCATGCGCACGGACTCAGCGGCAGGGTTGCCTACCTTGGTTTTGCAGAGTCGCGCTTGTAAGCGCTCGCTTACCGGTTCAATTAGGTTTTCAGGTACAAGGATGCGTCGTATAGCGGTACATTTTTGTCCGGCCTTAACGGTCATCTCGCGCGCGACCTCTTGGATAAAGAGATCGAACTCTGGGTCCTCGGGTGTCACATCGGGTGCTAATAGGGCGCAGTTGAGTGAATCTGCTTCCGCGTTGAACGGGACGGAGTGGTTGATAAGATTTTGGTTGGCGCGCAGCATTGCGGCGGTGTTAGCCGAACCTGTAAAGGTGACGATATCCTGTCCCTCAAGACGGTTAAGTAGATCGCCCGTACCGCCAATCACCAACTGCAGAGCGCCCTCAGGTAAGAGTCCCGACTGCTGCATCAAGCGCACACAGGCTTCCGTTAGATAAGAGGTTTGTGATGCTGGCTTAACAATGCATGGCATACCGGCTAAAAAGTTAGGTGCGAACTTCTCTAGCATCCCCCAGATCGGGAAGTTGAAAGCGTTGATATGCACCGCAACACCCTGGCGCGGTACCAACAGGTGGGAGCCGAAAAACTGTCCAACTTTACCCAGCTGGGTTGCTGGGCCTTCATGAATAAGATTGCCTGAAGGGAGTTGGTTACGTCCCATGCTGGCATAGGCAAACAAGGTCGCTGTCCCACCCTCGATATCTATCCAGCTGTCGGC
>JABXHP010000382.1 GCA_013373575.1 Oceanospirillaceae bacterium
AACAAGAGATAGAGGCGCTGCGCCCCTTCCTTCCGGAGGGTACCGACCTGCGCACCTCTTATGACGTCTCAACGTTCATTAAGAGTGCGATCTCTGAGGTGTACACAACACTAGCAATCGCGGCAAGCCTGGTGATTCTGGTTATCTGGGTCTTCCTTGGCGATCTGCGAGCAACGCTAATCCCCGCACTCACAGTACCTATATCGCTGATTGCTGCCTGCCTGGCGATACTCGGTTTCGATTTCTCAATTAACCTGTTGACGCTGCTGGCGATGGTGCTCGCAATTGGCCTAGTGGTAGATGACACTATTGTGGTGGTAGAGAATATTCATCACCATTTAGACCAAGGTAAACCACCCCTGCTCGCAGCCTGGGATGGCATCCGCGAAGTGGGTTTTGCCGTGGTAGCAACAACTCTGGTGTTGGTGGCTACCTTTGTACCGATCGTTTTTCTACCCGGGACGGTGGGGCAGTTCTTCCGTGAGTATGCGATCACTCTAACGGCAGCCGTTATCTTCTCGAGTGTCGTTGCGTTGACGCTCGCGCCAGCACTCTGCTCAAAACTGCTGCGCCAGCATAACACCAACAACCCGCAGGGTGGTGTTTCACGCCTATTGCACCCGGTAGAGCGCGCCTATGGCTGGAGCCTTGGCCACGCCTTACATCACCGTTGGCTTGCCATTCTAATAATTGCAGCGAGCTTCTACGGCATCTGGCAGGCGTGGCAGTATATCCCTCGCACGCTTATGCCGACTGAGGATCGCGGCTCGATCTTCGTCCTAGTTCGAGGCCAGGAGGGAGCCAGCGCCCAAGCGATGCAGAAGTCGATGCTTGAGGTGGAACAGAAGCTTCAGCCCTGGTTGCAGAAGAGTGGTGTAGAAAGCACCCTACTGCGCTCTCCCGGCTGGGGTACTCAGGGAGACAACTCGGGGTTCATGATTCTGGGACTCAAACCTTGGGACCAACGCGAGAAACACGCCAGCGAACTAGTAGGCGAGATGCGCCGACTCTTTGGCGGCATACCCGATGTTAACGTCATACCCATACTGCGATCCGCCATCAGGGCGGGATCACGCACACCCGTAGAGTTTGTGATTGGCGGTGCCGATTATGACCAGCTCGAGCAGTGGGCCGCTATCATCATGGAGAGGGCCGAGGAGAATCCGGGGCTTCGAGATCTTGATATCGACTTCAAACGCAATCAGCCACAGATAAAAGCCGAGTTTGACCGAGAACGAGCTGCGGCACTCGGTGTCTCAGCGCAAGCACTTGGTGAGACGATGGAGATTATGTTGGCGGGCGAAGCAGTCAGCCAATTTATGGAGCGTGGCCGTCAGTATGATGTCTGGATCAAAGGTATTGAAGAGCAACTGACCAACCCCGATGACCTTGCGCGCCTGCAGATACGCTCAAGTACAACTGGCGAACTGATCCCACTTGCCAACCTCGTCACCTTCCGCACGGTTGGTGAGGCTGCTCGCCTGCCCCACTACAACCGTACTCGCACTATCACCATTAGCGGAGGATTGAGCGACGATTACACGCTCGGTGAAGCGATAGATTACCTCGACAAACTGGCTGCAGAGCTGCTGCCAGCCGAGGCTGTAATCGACTATCAAGGTGAGTCGCTCGACTACAAAACCGATAGTGCCTCAATTGAACTGGTGTTCCTCTTCGCACTCATAGTGGTGTACCTAGTACTGGCGGCGCAGTTCGAGAGCTTTATTAACCCACTCATCGTTATGCTGACCGTCCCTCTTGGGTTAGCCGGTGGCTTAATCGGCATCCTCTACACCGGAGACAGCCTGAATATCTACAGCCAGCTCGCTCTGATAATGCTCATCGGGCTAGTTTCCAAAAACGGCATATTGATTGTCGAATTTGCCAACCAGTTACGCGATAGAGGGCTAGCCTTTGAGGAGGCTATCATTCAGGCGTCGGAACGCCGACTGCGCCCCATTCTGATGACTGCGCTTACGACCGTGCTGGGGTCACTGCCACTGATTCTCGCTACGGGAGCGGGTGCCGAGAGCCGCCAGTCAATTGGTGTGGTGGTGTTCTCAGGCATAGCCTTTGCCACCGTGCTAACACTTTTGGTGACACCCCTTACATACAATCTAATGGCGCGCTATACACGCTCGCCGCAGCAGATCAGCCAGCAACTAGACGAGCAGAAAGAGAGTTACGAAAAAGATTAATCAGGATCGCCTGAACCTCGCGCGGCTGTTATGATAACCCAAGTTTTTTTCACCGGCGCGAGACTAGAGCAACAGGATGTTTCCCTCAAAGGCCATCAACGACAAACTGAGCGGCTACCCGCGCGCTCGTCCTGCCGTCGCAGCTGGCCTAACTCTGCTGGTTCTGATGCTTGCCGCCCTTGCTACGCTCTACTTATTGGCAAAATCTCAGGCAAGCGAACAGGCACAAGCGCAGGCTGAGCGTCTGGCAAACTCCGTAGAGACACTTCTAACCCCTCTGATGCTAGCTGACGATCGCGTCAGCCTAAACTTTGTCGCTAACCAGCTCGTTGGGGACCCCAGCTTGCGCGGCATCCGTCTGACGGATAGTCAGAGCTTAGCGGTTGCAGTGGCAGGTGAACCTGCAGAACTAAAACTGATTCGCCAAATCACCCCTAACGGCGAACTGCTGGGCGAACTGACACTCTGGATAGATCCGATGCCAACACTGGGCATGCTGCAGAGCCAGCTTAGCTGGGTTGCTATCGCCTTCTTTGTCGCGCTTGCGGCGGCCACACTCACCTACCGTTACACACCAAGTGGTTTGGCAATCATAGAGACGACCTATGATGACGAGAATGAGCCCGAGGATTTCCAATCGCAATTGGCTCAGGCGTACGATCCTGCCGCTGAAACAGAGGGTGGTGCTCGCACTGATTCAAACTCCGAAGAGAGTCTCGATGCCTACACATACAGTGAAAGCAACGATGAACACGGCGATCACCCCACCGATGTTCAAACAGATCATGCACAGGTTGCAGACAGGCAGCAGAGCAATGACGAGGATGCAGAGGACCCCGATGCACCGGTCTCCTTTGACACTCTAAGTCCGGCAGAATCTCAAGAACGCACCGACCCCACATTCAACATAGATGCAGCCGACCCACTCGATGAAGCTGATGAACCCTTGGATGTATCAGAAACACTCAAGGCTCCAGTGGCGCCTATACCCGTCGTGAAATCTCAGGTACCACAGACCAACCCTGATGATGAACGTGTTGACCTTGTCGACCTTCTGCGCCCAGAGCATGACCAGAGCATTAGCATGCCGAAGTTCAAGCCCTCAGCCATGCAGCCGTTAGAGGACTCTGTTACCGAAGAGCCTGAATCTGAAGAGCTTGAGATCACTATCCCGATTCCGGTGAACACCGCTCCTCGCTCACGCAAACTGCCCATCATTACTGAGGAGCAGCTTGACCTCTACACCTTAGAGCAGGAGCTGGATCTCATTTTATCACCAGAGACCGCCGGGTACCTGATTCTCATCGACACCACCAGCGCCCACTCAGCCAACTTGGATGCTCAAGAGCAGGCCCAAATTCGCCGGACCTATCGCACTCTGGCTAATTCCGTGGCGCGTATCTATTACGGTACAGTTGAGCTACTGGGAGACGATATTCAGATACGCTTTGATCTGCCAAAGAGTGACGATTCTCACGGTGTTAACGCGGTCTGCTCTGCGATGCTATTTAATCTGCTCTACCGCTCTTACAACCAGAGCCGTTCGAAACAGAACCTACCTCTGCTCAATGTCCACACAGCGGTGGTACGTGGTCAGTTGGAAAAATTTGGTCACATGCTAGACGAAGCCCGCTTTCTGACACGCTCCACCAACTCCAACCAGGTGGTTAGTCATACAGCGCTGAGTGAGGCACCAGAGCTCAAGGCGAACCTTCTTAGCAGTGCGGATATACGCCGCGAAGATGAAGATAAGGTACTAATTAACAGTATAGAGAAGCGTCATCAGGCCCTGCTTGAGAAGCAAGCTCGCTATCTGTTGGCTAAACTTGCCGACCGCGCCAACCAGAGAGCACGTACCGGGGATAGTGAGCCAACCTAATGAGTCACTATAACTGGTACCTAATTTCGGCCAAACCCGGGCAAGCGCTGAAGGCTCAGGCGGAGCTTGAGAATCAGGGGTTTGATACCTACCTACCTCAAATTGAGGTTGAGAAGCCCGTGCGCGGCAAGCTGACAACCAAATTAGAACCTCTATTCCCCGGCTACCTGTTCATCTACCTGTCTGAGGTCGAGAGTAACTGGCGCCCTATCCGCTCCACTCGCGGGGTGGCGAAAATCGTAAGTTTTGGCAACTCACCTGCGGTAGTACCGGCGGATGCTGTCGCAGCTATTCGCGCGCAACTAAGAGGCAAAGTTGCGGAGTCTGAGTTCAAAGCCGATACACCGGTGACCATCACAGAAGGCCCATTCAAGGGACTCAGCGCAATTTTCTCCGCATACGATGGTGAACAGCGCGCGTTCCTGCTCCTTGAACTACTCGGTAAGTGGCAACGCATATCGCTCGATCTGAAAGATATCACGTCACGCGACTGACAACTCCTGCACCGAGCGTAAAAAAGCCCCGGTAACTCTGATGTCACCGAGGCTCGCATAGAGCTCGTTGAGGCTACCCTAATTCACCTACTCTACAGTCAGGTGACTGACACGCTGATAGCCACGCGGCAGCTTGTTCCCGCGACGTCCGCGTTCACCGCGGTAGTGCTCAAGGTCAGACATAGACATCTTCAGGTACTGCTTACCGGCATGCACCAGAAGCGATTGCCCCTCCTCTATAACAATAAGCGCCACCATTAACTCCTCACGACTCTGCGCCCGAGCTGATGGGATATTAATGATCTTATTGCCCTTTCCGCGAGCCAGTACTGGCAGTTCGCTTACAGGGAAGACTAGCATACGCCCTTCGCTTGTAACCGCGGCGATGAGTCCAGACTCGGCCTCATTAATGCGGGCAGGGGGCACTACATTCGCGCCTTTGGGCAGTGTTAAAACCGCCTTACCATTTTTGGTTTTGCTGGTGAGATCGGCAATCTTAGTTACAAAACCATAGCCCGCGTCAGAGGCTAGCAATATTTGATCGCTGTCTTTGCCCGCAACCATCGCCTCGAGTGTTGCACCCTTCTGTAGGCTGATACTTCCGGTCACAGGCTCACCCTGACCGCGTGCCGACGGCAGAGTATGGGTATCCAGGGTGTAGCTACGCCCAGTGCTATCGAACAGCAACGTTGGCTGATTCATACGCCCTGGATAAGAGATGCTGTAGCCATCGCCGGCTTTGTAGTTCAGCGCAGTAGGATCGATGTCGTGCCCCTTAGCAGCGCGAATCCACCCCTGTTTGGAGAGCACAATCGTCACCGGATCAGAGGTGAGCAGGTCTTTTTCACTAAATGCCTGCGACTCACCACGCACTACCAGAGGCGAGCGTCTATCATCCCCAAACTCCTCTGCGGTCTCCTCAATCTCTTTTTTGATCAGATTACGCATGAGCTTGTCAGAGCCCAGAGTCGCCTCAAGCTGCTTGCGCTCTTCGTCAAGTTCAGACTGTTCGCTGCGAATCTGAAACTCTTCTAGCTTCGCCAAGTGACGCAGTTTCAGATCGAGTATGGCATCAGTCTGCACCGCTGTGAGCCCGAAACGCTCCATCATTACCGGTTTGGGCTCCTCCTCGTTGCGGATTATCGCAATCACCTCATCGATATTGAGGTAGGCGATTATCAAACCGTCAAGAATATGCAGGCGGTCAACAACCTTCTGCAAACGGTGCTCAAGCCGTCGACGCACAACCTGCGTACGCCAAGTAAGCCACTCAGTCAGAATCTGACGCAGATCTTTAACCTGGGGTCGTCCGTCTATCCCGATCATATTAAGGTTGACGCGGTAACTACGCTCCAGATCTGTCGTTGCAAACAGATGCGCCATTAACTGCTCAATATCGATGCGGTTCGAGCGCGGTACAATCACCAAGCGAGTTGGATTCTCATGGTCAGACTCATCGCGCAGATCGCTCACCATCGGCAACTTTTTCTGCTGCATCTGTGCGGCGATCTGTTCCAACACCTTAGCGCCGGATACCTGGTATGGCAGCGCGGTGATGATTACCTCGCCATCTTCTTTGGTGTAGATAGCTCTCGCTTTCACTGAACCACGACCGCTTTCGTACATCTTTCGAAGGTCGCTTGAGGGGGTAATGATCTCAGCTTCGGTGGGGAAATCTGGACCGGTAACAAAGCGATGAAGGTCACTGAGCTCAGCGCTCGGGTTATCGAGAAGATGAATACAAGCGGATGCAACCTCGCGCAGGTTGTGCGGCAAAATATCGGTAGCCATACCGACGGCGATACCGGTAGAGCCATTGAGAAGCACATTTGGCAAACGCGCTGGCAGAACCTCCGGCTCATCCATGGTGCCATCGAAGTTAGGGGTCCAGTTTACTGTTCCTTGACCAACCTCTTTGAGGAGCACTTCAGCATATTTAGACAAGCGAGACTCAGTGTAGCGCATCGCAGCGAAGGATTTAGGATCATCGGGTGAACCCCAGTTGCCTTGCCCATCAACCAACGGATAACGGTAACTAAATGGCTGTGCCATCAGTACCATCGCCTCGTAGCAGGCTGAATCCCCATGTGGATGGAATTTACCCAAAACGTCACCGACGGTACGGGCCGACTTCTTATACTTTGCCGAAGCCTTTAGCCCAAGCTCCGACATGGCGTAGACGATACGACGCTGCACCGGCTTCATTCCGTCACCGATATGCGGTAGTGCACGGTCCAAAATAACGTACATGGAGTAGTCCAAGTACGCCTTTTCAGTAAAGTCTCTGAGCGGTAGCTTCTCAGTACCTTCGTCGATCAAAGTCTCCACGGAGTCATATCCTTGTATGCCGAAATTTGTAAGGAGTATGCCAGCTTGAATCGGCGCTTGCATCCGCTTGATGCACGTTAACGCTCATCTATCGTCTATACTTGAGTTAAGTTGCAGCCAAGTGGGGCCCCCAAATGAAAGCACCGCAAAATCGATTTCTCCTTGAGCTCGAGAAATTCCGCTACGACATAAACCATGAGATCCTCAAACCACGTATAGAGAGCCTAACGCTCGAGCAGCTGCGTCCTGTTCTATCAGCAGTCGCACATGCTCGGGCAGACTATATCGAAGCACTCGTTCAAGTGGGAAATAGCTGCAAAGGCGCTTCGCCAACGAGCGATCAAATCGAGTTGCTGAAAACGAAACGTGAGGCTTTTGATGAATTGGTGGCAGCAGCGAATGCAATGGAGACGGTTATTCAACGCGGCTACCTCGATGTGCTGCCCAATAAAGCGGGGATGTAGCGCACTACTGCTAACCTTTAGTGCTGCTACTCAGGCATCCCTCCTCGAAGCTTACACCGACCCAACAGCACCACTAGCCGGTAAACTATGGAGTACTCAGTTTCAGCAGTTCGTATCGCTGGAAAGCGTTCTAGACACCCTCCCAGTCGGTTCTTGGCTTCTCCTGGGAGAGACGCACGAAAACATGGACCATCATCAACTTCAAGCCAACATCATCAAATACCTCGCTGACCGCGCGCGCCTGGGTAATGTTGGACTGGAGATGGCTCATAGTGAGCAGCAGGCACTGCTCGATAGAGCCCAAAGCGGAGAGCTTGCAATCGCTCCAGAGCAGTTAGCATGGCAGCCCGGTTGGCCTTGGGAATGGTATGAAGCGCCAGTAACGGCCGCGCTTGAGTCAGCGAAGAGAGTCATCGCGGGAGACCTGACTCGAGACGAGAAACTACAGGCATACAGAGCCAAGGACCTGCAAATTCCCGCCTCCCCAGACTATGAAGAGTTCATGCTAGAGTTGCTATTCGATTCACATTGCCAACAGATGCCAAAATCACAATTAGGCAACATGATGAACGTACAATACGCACGCGATAGAGCGATGCTCGATGCGATGGCGGCAAATACCGCCTCCGACGCTATCAACCTGTTTTTGGCCGGAACCGTGCATGCAAGAGATGATCTCGGTATCCCCTACTGGCAACCCGAATTTAACCCCACGACCTTGCTTATGATCGCTGCACAGACGAGTTTGGAGCCTCTGGACTACTACCCCGATAGTTACACCGAAACTCCGGCGGCTGATTACCTACTATTCACACCCAGCTATAAATATGAGAGCGGGTGTAACTAAGATTGGTCTTCAGTTAACACAGCTAAAGTGTCTACGATTAGCGTCGTTTTGCTATTAACTTGACAAACCCTACAGGGAGTAAGAGTATAGTCCTCGAAAATGGAACTATCTTAATTAAAGAGTTGGTGACACAGGACGTGTAAAGCTAACATCAATCTCGGACAAAATAAGGTCGCACTTTGCTCGAATACGTCCTCAGCCACTTCGCCTCCACTAATAGCGCGATGACACTTGCGTATGATTATTCGTCCGGTCTAGTTTTTCTCTCTGTCGCCACCGCAATGTTCGGTTCCGCACTCGCGCTCTATCTGACAGAGATTATGCACCAAGCGAAGAGACTCCCGACGCGCCGAATGGTGCAGGTCTCAGGTGCTATCGCATTCGGTGGAGCAGTATGGAGTATGCATTTTTTCGGCATGCTCGCGTTTGAGCTCTGTGTGAGCGTCTCATATGACCCTTGGCTAACTCTTGCCTCATCCCTACCCGCTGTACTCGCAGCCTGGGTTGCGATGAACTTCATGGGCAAAGATAATCAAACGCCTAACCAGACCGTTCAGTCTGGAGCATTAATTGGTGCAGGTATCGGCCTGATGCACTTCACTGGCATGGAAGCCATGCAGATGGATGCCGTGCTGAGATATGACCCTTCAACCTTTGCCTTCGCAGTTGCCTCAGCCATTGTCCTCTCAATCATCTCACTGTTCCTGATTAATAAAATTAAACAGAACACCAAGCGCCACAAAGGCGATATCTATATCTTTGGCGGAGTCGGTTTCGGCCTCGCTATCAGTGCCATGCACTACCTTGGCATGCT
>JABXHP010000290.1 GCA_013373575.1 Oceanospirillaceae bacterium
GGGGTGTCGAAGTCTGGCTCACCGGCGCCTAGGCCGATAATGTCGTTACCCGCAGCCTTCAGCTCGGCAGCACGGTTAGTGACAGCCAGTGTTGGCGATGGCTTGATGGCGTTAACACGGTTGGAAAGTTGAACGTCCAATCCTAAGTACCTCTGAAGAAAGTCTCTGAAGAGAAAATTAGTGCTTAAAATGCGGCGAAATTATACAGCATCCTCGTAACAGGTATAATCCCTTAGCCTAAAAAGATCCGAATATCTGCTGCCTTTGAGGCGATTCCTCGCCCTTTGGCACAAACTACGATGTCCGAACAGTTGGAGAGTTCATGAAAATACCCTTTGAGGTTCACTCAAAATTTCAGCCAGCCGGTGATCAGCCCACAGCGATAGCCGGGCTGGTAGACGGGTTGGACTCAGGATTAGCAGCGCAGACGCTGTTGGGGGTAACGGGCTCGGGTAAAACTTTCACCATCGCCAACGTAATTGCAAAGGCGCAGCGGCCCACCATTATTTTGGCCCACAACAAGACGCTGGCGGCGCAGTTGTACGGAGAGTTTAAGGAGTTCTTTCCGAACAATTCGGTTGAGTACTTCGTCTCCTATTATGACTACTATCAGCCTGAAGCCTATGTGCCTTCGAGTGACACCTTTATAGAGAAAGATGCCTCCATTAACGATCATATTGAGCAGATGCGCCTATCCGCGACTAAAGCACTGCTCGAGCGTGATGATGCGATAATCGTCGCTACCGTCTCTGCCATTTACGGTCTGGGTGACCCTAAATCATATCTAGCAATGATGCTGCATCTTGATCGTGGTGATCGTATCGACCAGCGCTCACTGTTGAGGCGCCTCGCTGAGTTGCAGTACACGCGCAACGAGACAGAGTTGCATCGCGGAACCTACCGTGTTCGCGGTGATGTGATTGATATCTTTCCGGCGGAGTCGGAAAAGGAGGCGCTTCGCGTTGAGCTATTCGATGATGAGATTGAGCAGTTAGCCTGGTTCGACCCCTTGACCGGGGAAGTTCTGCGCAAGGTGCCACGTGCCACAATTTACCCCAAGACGCACTATGTAACGCCGCGTGAAACGCTGCTTGAGGCGGTAGAACAGATCAAAGACGAGCTGCGCGATAGGCTAAAAGATCTCCGTGAACACGACAAATTGGTGGAGGCACAGCGACTAGAGCAGCGGACGCTTTACGATATCGAGATGATTCTCGAGTTGGGGTACTGCTCCGGTATCGAGAACTATTCGCGCTATCTCTCGGGTCGCGGACCGGGTATGCCACCGCCAACTCTATTTGAGTACCTGCCCGACAACGCCCTCTGTGTTATCGATGAGTCGCACGTTACTGTGCCGCAACTTGGCGCTATGTACAAAGGCGACCGCTCGCGTAAAGAGACGCTTGTGCAGTATGGTTTTCGTCTCCCCTCAGCGATGGATAACCGGCCCTTAAGATTTGAAGAGTGGGAGCGCTTAGCACCCCAATTAATCTTCGTCTCGGCAACGCCTAGTAAGTACGAGGCCGCAAACGCACAGCAGATTTGTGAACAGGTGGTTCGACCTACGGGGCTAATCGACCCGGAAGTTGAGATTCGGCCGGCGCAGACGCAGGTAGATGATCTGCTTGGTGAGATCCACAAAGTCGTTGCGCGCGAGGAGCGCGTTATCGTAACCGTGCTGACCAAGCGCATGGCGGAAGATTTGACTGAGTACCTGGCGGAGCACAACGTGCGTGTGCGCTATCTACACTCTGACATCGATACGGTTGAACGTGTGGAGATTATTCGTGATCTGCGTATTGGCGAGTTCGATGTGCTGGTAGGGATTAACCTGCTGCGTGAGGGTATTGATATGCCGGAGGTCTCTCTGGTGGCAATTCTGGACGCCGATAAAGAGGGCTTCCTGCGCTCGGATACCTCGCTTATTCAGACAATTGGCCGTGCCGCACGAAACCTCTCTGGACGCGCAATTCTCTACGCCGACCGAATTACCGGCTCGATGCAGCGTGCCATCGATGAGACAGAGCGACGCCGTACTAAGCAGATCGAGTTCAACAAGGAGCACGGCATCACGCCTCAGGGGATCAAAAAGTCTGTGGCGGACATTATGGAAGGTGCGGTTATCCCCGGTAAGAAGGTTGGGCGTGGTAAACAGTCCAAAGTGGCAGAGCCCCAGGCTGACTATGCGATTGATCCCAGCCGCATGAGTACAGCGGACCTTGCTAAAGCGCTAAACCAGATCGAAGATCAGATGTACGAAGCCGCCCGCAATCTAGAGTTCGAGAGAGCAGCACAGCTACGCGATCAGCTACAGCAGCTTAAGCATGCACAGCTTGCCAGCGATGACTGAATCGCTGGTTTGGAGGTCTCTACCCCTGAGTCGCCAGCGCGAGCTTCATGCCGTAACCAACAAAAAGCGTTCCCGCGCCCGCTTTTGACGCCATAGTCAACCGACGGCGCTGGGCCAGTTTAGTTTTGAAATAGACGGCGATGAGGACCAGGCTCACAAGATAGAGTTGGCTGCAAAGTTGAACGATAGCTCCCAGTATTACAAAGGAGACCAGCGGGTTCGCGTAACTCGGATCGACAAACTGAATAAAGAAGGATACGAAGAACAGGATAGCTTTAGGGTTGAGAAGACTGATCGTCAAAGCAACTTTAAATGGGTGACGGTTGTCAGTGGGCACCTCAATCAATTCAGAACCTCTCTGCCAAACTGAGCGCAACAGCCCCAGACCGAGCCATACCAAGTAGGCACCACCAGCATATTTGAGTAGAGAGAAGAGTATAGGTGTGGTCTGGACCAGCGAAGCGACACCTGCGACTGATAAGATCATCAGTATGAGATCGCCCACGAAAATACCAGCAGCCCCTCTAAGGCCCGCGCCGACACCGCGCCGAGCGGCAACCGTCATCACGTACATCGAGTTGGGGCCCGGCAGCAGTACGATAACAATCGTACCGATGATAAATGTGGTTAGATCAACGATACCGAACATCCTGATACCTCGGTCGAATCATAGCTAAACTGACGTCGGGTATTAGATACCTCTAGCAGTGAAATGCCAATCCTCAGGATGAGAACGACGCAAATTCAAAAAACTACGGTGTTTACCCCTTGCCAACCAGCAACGCCTAGCTATAATACGCGCCAAGTTGTACGACCGTAGCTCAGTTGGTTAGAGCACCACCTTGACATGGTGGGGGTCGGAAGTTCGAGTCTTCTCGGTCGTACCAATACGTTGATTTAAAAGAAGTTTCTTCCCATTGCTAAGTGGTATCACTGAAAGTTAACTCAGGAGATATCAAGTGAAGAAAATTGACCTTAAATCCGCAGTCGCATCCAAAACCGCTCCTATTGCAGCTCAACTGACCCTTCAGGAGTTAGTAGAGTCTTACTGCTCAATCACACACACGCCTGATCCTTATTCGTTAAGAAAATGGGTTGAAGCCTTTGGTGATCAATCCGCATGGTCTATCGATACCTATGAGTTAGATATTGCTGGCGAAGCCATGATAGAGGCTGGTTACTCCCCATCAACAGTGAATCGAAACTTCTCCCTTCTCGGTCAGGTTTATCGATGGGCTAAAAAGAGCCGAATTACTCCGAAAGGGTTCGTTTCTCCGACCCTTCACCTAACACGATATGAGGAACCTATCAGGGAAGTAAAACTATCTGATGCGGAACTAGATCGCATTCTGTGTGCTTGCAGAATAGTTGCTGATAGGCGATTTGAGGTTTTGGTAAGGCTCTTAGCTGAGTCTGGAGCTCGCCTGTCCGAAGTGGTCAAGCGTTCATGGGATGATATCGATCTCGATCGCAGAGAAATCATTGTTGAGCGAACGAAAAATAAAGTCAGTCGTGTACTCCATTTTTCAGAGCAAACAGCAC
>JABXHP010000308.1 GCA_013373575.1 Oceanospirillaceae bacterium
GGGTGGTCAGGCGGCTAAAGCGATGTCGGATGAGACTCAGAAACGTGTTGATGCTGAAGTACGTCGTATTATTGACCAGTGTTATCAGACCGCTTACAAAACGCTAGAAGAGAACCGCGACATTCTAGATTCGATGTGCGAAGCGCTAATGCAGTACGAAACTATCGGTAGCGAGCAGCTAGATCAGTTGATGGCTCGGACTGAGGTGACTCCACCGGAGGGGTGGAGCGATATGCCTGAGCGTGAAACTGAGTCGCAGCCAAACCAGGCTGAGTCGGAAAGTACGGAAGCTGTTTCAGACGTGCCAGATTCAGGTGAATCTGAATCTGAGTCTGATTCACCAGCTGACCCGCAGGATGACGAGAATCCGAAGCAGTCTTAATGGCTGTACCTTTAACGGGCCCGCTATACGCGGGCCTGTTTCGTTTTAGTGGCAAATAGACAATCTGGAGACGTTGTGTCTTTACTTAAGTGCGGTAAACGTAAGCTGGATCTTCATACGACTCAGGTCATGGGTATCTTGAATGTCACCCCCGACTCCTTCTCTGATGGCGGTCATCTCTACAGCCAATCCACGCTGTCGCTCGATAAAGCGGTTAAGCACGCCGAACAGATGCTTGCCGATGGGGCGAGCATAATCGACATTGGTGGCGAGTCCACTCGGCCCGGCGCAGCAGAGGTAAGCCTGCAGGAGGAGATGGATAGAGTGCTTCCGGTACTCGAGCGCCTGAGTGCAGAGGTTGATGTGGTCACCTCTATTGATACAAGTAGTCCTGAGCTTATGCGAGAAGCGGCCCAGCTAGGGGCGGGAATTATCAATGATGTGCGAGCTTTGGGGCGGGAGGGTGCTCTGGAGGCTGCTGCAGCTACAGGTTTGCCAGTATGTGTTATGCATATGCAGGGAAGCCCAGCCACCATGCAACGCGCACCCAGTTATGATGATGTGGTTGCTGAGGTACTCGATTTTCTGCGCCAACAGGTTGAGCGTTGCGCTGCGGCTGGTATAGACCGGTCCCAAGTAATCGTGGATCCGGGATTTGGCTTCGGTAAAACTTTGGAACACAACCTGCTGCTGTTGCAGCAGATGGATCGTCTACTTGAGTTGGGTGTGCCGGTGTTGTCGGGAACTTCACGTAAGTCTATGATTGGCAACTTGTTGAATCGTGAGCCAGATCAGCGCCTCGCGGGTGGCTTGGCAACGGTTGTACTGGCGGTGGAGCGCGGGGCGCGTATAATTCGGGTCCATGATGTTGCAGCGACAGTGGACGCTGTTCGTATGACTGAGGCAGTTCTAGCTCAGTCGGTAGGTAATTGAAGGTAGTAATGGCTAGAAAGTATTTTGGTACCGATGGTATCCGTGGTCGCGTGGGTGAGTTCCCTATCACACCAGATTTTGTACTGAAGTTGGGTTGGGCTGTAGGTCGGGTGTTTGCTCGCGAAGGGCACTCGAAGGTTCTGATCGGGAAAGATACTCGTATCTCGGGCTACATGTTTGAATCTGCGCTTGAAGCGGGTCTCACAGCCGCCGGTGTTGATGTGCTGCTTCTCGGGCCAATGCCGACCCCTGCGATTGCCTATCTGACGCGTACCTTCCGAGCCGATGCTGGTATTGTAATCAGCGCTTCACACAACCCTTACGAAGATAACGGTATTAAGTTCTTTAGCTCAGAGGGGACAAAACTGCCCGATGCCGTTGAGGAGAGGATTGAAGCACAGTTAGATCTGGCTATGACGACGGTGAGTTCGGCTGAGTTGGGTAAAGTCCGTCGTATTAACGATGCTGCAGGTCGTTACATTGAGTTCTGTAAGGCGAGTGGAGGCCATCACCTTAGCCTTGAGGGGCTCAACCTAGTAGTAGACTGTGCGAATGGCGCCGCCTACCACGTCGCGCCTAAGGTGTTTGCTGAGCTTGGTGCAAAAGTTACCGAGATCGGTACCACGCCTGATGGAATGAACATTAACCTAAATTGCGGTGCTACTGCGCCAGAGGCTCTGCGAGCCAGGGTTCTCGAAGTGGGTGCTGATCTCGGCATCGCGTTAGATGGGGACGGCGATCGCCTTATCTTGGTCGATCACACAGGTGAGGCCGTAGATGGTGATGAGATTCTGCTGATCATCGCTAAAGCCCTTCATAACAGTGGTGAGCTCGAGGGGGGGGTTGTTGGAACATTGATGACAAACCTGGGAATGGAGCTGGCCTTGAAAAGCTTCGATATCCCCTTTGTGCGTGCAAAAGTTGGTGACCGCTATGTAATGGAGCAACTGCATCTTAATGATTGGGTGCTTGGTGGAGAGGGGTCTGGGCACATAGTTGTGCGCGATCTTCTGCCTACAGGTGATGGCATTATTGCAGCGGTGCAGGTTTTGAAGGCGATCGTAGAGAGTGGTTCCACTCTGCACGACCTCAAGAAAGGTATGACTAAGTTGCCTCAGCAGATGATCAACGTGCGTCTGGAAAAGCGGGTATCGATTGAGGGTGTTGAGTCCATTGAGCAGGCGGTTGCGGAGGCTGAGCAGATTCTGGGCAGTGATGGCCGTATTCTATTGCGTCCCTCGGGTACTGAGCCGGTTGTACGTGTCATGGTTGAGGGTGTTGATGAGCAGTTGGTTGGTGAGGTTTGTCAACAAGTTGCAGATAAAGTAGAAAAAGCGTTGAAGCCGCTTGTAAGTTAATAAATGCTAGGGTAATATTCGCGCCTCTTTAGAAACTGATTCGGTTCCTCAAGTTTTTAGCCGGCTCAGTAAAAGCTTTTAAATGGTTGTTATCTATACGCTATGGAAACAATAATTCTGATCATCCATGTTCTGCTCGCTGCAGGCATCATCGCTCTGGTTCTGCTTCAGCAGGGTAAGGGCGCTGAGGCTGGTGCTAGCTTTGGTGGTGGTGCATCTCAGACTGTTTTTGGTAGCCAAGGTAGCAGCAGTGTGCTGGGTCGCATGACTGCAATTCTGGCCGCTGGTGTGTTTGCAACCAGCTTTGTTCTTGCAATCTTTGCGAAGGACAAAGCGCAAAGCGTTGGCGATGTGGGTATCCCTGCAGCGGAGGTGATTGAAGCCGCCGCGCAGCAGGCGCCTGTAGAGGGTCTTCCTGCAGCCAACGGCTCTTCAACTGGGACATCAGACATCCCGACTGTTGGAGAGTAGTAAACTTTTTTGCCCAGGTGGTGGAATTGGTAGACACGCTATCTTGAGGGGGTAGTGTCCCTAGGACGTGCCGGTTCGAGTCCGGCTCTGGGCACCATGTTGTAAAAATGACAGGTTAAGCGTAAAATTTTGATCTGTTTCTGATGCGGGGTGGAGCAGTCTGGTAGCTCGTCGGGCTCATAACCCGAAGGTCGTTGGTTCAAATCCGGCCCCCGCTACCACTTTTTGGTAGAAGCCCCTTAATGGGGCTTTTTCGTAGCTAAGCGAAGGCGGCTACGAGACCCTAAGGTTACCAGCAGGAGACAGTTGAATCTGCTTTCCCAAAAAGGGTGGTAGATTTTTCAGAAATGGGTCCAATGGGGCCTTTTTTCGTTTCTGGGCCTACGGAGGCCCTATGTTGCGAAGCACAGGGATTTGCCAGAGAGACGCTAGGCCAAGAGGGTCTTATGTTTGGACGTACAAGAAAGTACGAGAACGGCGCAGTAGGTGCTTGAGCTTTGAGCAGGCTCAGCCAAGCATAGCAACAAACAAGTTATACAGGTAAATAAATTGTCAGCGAAGTTAAAGCTGTTACACGAATTAATAGAACCCGTTGTTGAAGGGCTGGGTCTACAGCTCTGGGGTATCGACTTTCGGTCGGCCGGAAAAGACAC
Source organism: Oceanospirillaceae bacterium (assembly GCA_013373575.1). Classification (GTDB taxonomy): domain Bacteria; phylum Pseudomonadota; class Gammaproteobacteria; order Pseudomonadales; family Balneatricaceae; genus Marinobacterium_E. Next base: position 3,798 of record JABXHP010000308.1, read on the forward strand.
GGTTCTGCGTATCTATATCGACGGTCCTAATGGCGTTAGTGTAGATGATTGTGCACGCGTCAGTCACCAGGTAAGTGGTGTCATGGACGTAGAGGATCCGATCACAGAGAACTACACTCTGGAGGTCTCTTCTCCTGGGCTAGATCGCCCACTTTACACGCTTGAGCAGTTCGAGGCCTATGCCGGTCACGTTGTTCAATTGCGCCTGCGCATGCCATTTGAAGGGCGCCGCAAGTTTAAAGGAATACTAAATGGCGTAGAGGGCGATGAAGTCCTACTAGTCGTTGATGAACACGAGTATCTGTTGCCGCACGATCTGATCGAGCGCGCCAATGTGATTCCACAATTTGAATAACGCTTTTTGAATCTGGGAGCGAGAACAAGTTATGAATAAAGAGATTCTGTTGGTAGCAGAGGCGGTGTCTAACGAGAAGGATGTGCCCAAGGGCGTGATCTTCGAGGCTATTGAAGTCGCTCTGGCAACCGCAACGAAGAAGCGCTATGACGAAGAAGCTGATATCCGCGTAGTGATTGATCGCACGACCGGTGACTACGAGACTTTCCGCCGTTGGTTGGTTGTAGACAACGATGCCGTACCCGCGTTGGGTACCGAACTGACCATGGAAGAGGCCGCTGAGATCGATTCAAACCTGCAGCCAGGCGATATCCACGAGGAGCAGGTAGAGTCGGTTAAGTTTGGTCGTATCGCGGCTCAGACAGCTAAGCAGGTTATCGTGCAAAAAGTTCGTGAAGCTGAGCGTGCAAAAGTTGTTGAGCTCTACTCTGATCGTCTTGGCGAGCTCATTGCTGGCACAGTCAAAAAAGTTACACGCGACAACGTTATTGTTGATCTGGGTAACAATGCAGAGGCGCTGCTTCCACGTGAAAACCTGCTTCCGCGCGAAGTGTTTCGCATGGGTGAGCGTGTGCGTTCGGTACTTCAGGAAGTTCGTGCTGAGGGCCGCGGCCCTCAGCTGATCCTTAGTCGTACATCAAACGAGATGCTTATCGAACTCTTCCGTATTGAAGTGCCTGAGATTGCTGAAGAGATGATCGAGATTCGTGCGGCATCACGTGATCCGGGTGCTCGCGCAAAGATCGCAGTTAAGACTAACGATGGTCGTCTGGACCCTGTTGGTGCATGTGTCGGCATGCGCGGTGCTCGCGTTCAGGCAGTCTCAAATGAGCTGGGTGGTGAGCGTGTTGATATCGTGCTTTGGGACGACAACCCTGCACAGCTGGTAATCAATGCGATGGCGCCGGCGGAAGTCGCTTCAATCGTTATGGATGAAGAGACTCACTCTATGGACGTCGCTGTAGCTGAGGAAGCTCTAGCTATGGCAATTGGACGTAGCGGGCAGAACGTTCGTCTTGCAGCGGAGCTGACTGGCTGGGAACTCAACGTCATGAGCGAAGAGGAAGCGGCCGCTAAGCACGAGTCAGAAGTTGGTAAAACTGTTGAGCTGTTCATGCAGCATCTTGATGTTGATGCCGACCTAGCTGAAATACTGGTTGCTGAAGGCTTCACTACGCTAGAAGAGGTCGCCTACGTACCGGTAAATGAGATGCTCGAGATCGAAGAATTTGATGAAGAGATCGTTGAAGCTCTGCGCCAGCGTGCGAAAGATGCACTGCTGAACTTGGCAATTGCTAGCGAAGAGCAGCTTAGCGAAAACGAACCAGCAGAGGATCTGCTGAACATGGATGGTATGGACAAGCACCTTGCTTTCGTTCTTGCATCACGTGGCATCATCACCATGGAAGATCTGGCTGAGCAGTCAATTGAAGAGATGCTCGAAATTGAAGATATGACCGAAGAGCGTGCAGGTGAGCTGATTATGACAGCACGTGCGCCTTGGTTTGCAGAGCAGTAATTAATTACAACGGAGAGGGAGTAACCCCCAGATGGCAGAAGTAACAATTAAGCAGCTTGCCGATGTGGTTGGTGTGTCCGTTGAGCGTTTGTTAACTCAGATGCAGGAAGCGGGCATCGAAGGTAAAGATACCGCATCTAACGTCACTGAAACTGAGCGTCAGCAGCTGCTGGCACACCTAAAGCGTAGCCATGGCGAAGATGCCGATGTTGGCGAACCAAAGAAGATCACTCTGAAGCGTAAGACCACTTCTACGCTGAAAGTGGGTGGCGCTGGTAGCCGCAAGACAGTAAACGTTGAGGTGCGTAAAAAACGCACTTACGTTAAGCGCGAAGAGGTTGAAGAGACCCCAGTCGAAGCACCAGTTGAAGAGCCTGTTGTAGAACAGGTAGCTGAACAGCAAGCAGTGGAGACAGCGGTTGAAACTGCACCGGCGGCAGAAGCCGTAGTCGCTCCAGAAGTTGAGGAGAAGGTGGCTGAGAAAGCCGAAGAGACGCCAGCGCAGGAGGCTAAGCCAGAACCTGTCGCAGAACAGCCGAAAGCGGCAGAGGCAGTGAAACCAGCACCGTCGAAGCCAGCTGAACCTGCCGCTGAAGATCCTCGCAAGAAGAGAAAAGATCGCGATAATCGTCGTAACGAGCGCGCTGAGCGTGGTGAGTCGCGTCGCGGTAAGGGTGGTAACAGCAAGCCAGGTCACAAACCACTGCGTGCCGCGAGGCACACAGGGCGCAGCACGCCAAACCAGCACGGTTTCGAAAGGCCGACGGCAGCCATTGTGCATGAGGTAAGCATTCCTGAGAGCATTACCGTTGCAGAGCTTGCGAAGAAGATGTCGGTCAAGGCTGCAGAAGTCATTAAGGTGATGTTCAAGATGGGCGCAATGGCGACTATCAATCAGCCAATTGACCAGGATACGGCTACGCTCGTCGTTGAAGAGATGGGCCACGTGGCTAAGCCAATGCAGGAGAATGCGATCGAGGACGCGCTGCTCGAGAGCGTGGCTGCACACGAAGGTGTAGCGACAGGCCGTGCTCCTGTGGTAACCGTTATGGGTCACGTCGACCACGGTAAGACATCGCTGCTGGACTACATTCGCACGACACGCGTAGCTGCAGGCGAATCAGGTGGTATTACCCAGCAC
>JABXHP010000135.1 GCA_013373575.1 Oceanospirillaceae bacterium
AGCCAATTTGCGCGCATAGATCCGTTCCTGATGTTGGATAATTTCTCATCTGAAAATCCGGACGATTACATCGCAGGCTTTCCTGCCCATCCACACCGAGGTTTTGAGACGGTCACCTATATGATCGAGGGGCGCATGCGTCACCGTGACCATATGGGGAACGAGGGTATCCTGCGCTCTGGCGGCGTGCAGTGGATGACAGCAGGTCGTGGTGTGATTCACGAAGAGATGCCAGAGCAGGAGGAGGGGCTAATGAGCGGCTTCCAGCTGTGGGTTAACTTGCCTGCGTCGGAAAAGATGAAACCGGCGGCCTACCAAAACATCGAACCTGAAGAGGTCGCTGAGTTTGATGTAGCCGATGGGGTGCGCGTTAGACTCGTAGCAGGAACACTCGAGTCGGTTAGCGGTAATACAGTATCGGGCCCAGTCTCTGGTATCAGCCGTCAGCCTCTATTTGTTGAGGTGCAGATGCAGCCCGGAGCCGCGTACACGCTGCCACTGAGCAGCGAGCTTAGCGGATTTGTATACCTCTTTGAGGGTGGTGCGGGTCTTGGTGCCGAGAAACTTAATCTTGCTGAGGCTGCTGAGCTGGGTGAGGGTAGCGAGCTGGACCTCAGGGCGGGTCCTGCGGGCGCTAGGCTGCTCGTTGTCGCTGGGCGCGCAATAGCAGAGCCTATCGCTCAATACGGTCCTTTCGTAATGAATACGCACGATGAGATTGAGCAGGCTATTGCCGATTACCGAGCGAATCGACTAACCGGTTAACTCCTATTTTTGGCATAAAAGGCCAAGCTCTTCTAGTCTGAATAGGCGAGAAGCAGTTTGGCCTTTTTGCGTTCAAGTGGGAAGAACCGATGATTGACTTAAACCCCTATCTAAAACTGATGGTTACCAAGCAGGCATCCGACCTGTTCTTCACAACAGGCGCCTGTGTGCAGGTAAAGATTGATGGGGTGATGCGTCCGATTGGCGATACCCGCCTTGAGCCCGGAGCAACTGAAGCGGTTACGCGTCAGCTTCTTAGTGATGACGAGATGTCTCATCTAAAGCGTGACTTGGAGATGAACTTCGCTCATCAGGTGGATGGCATTGGCCGGTTTCGCGTCAATATTATGTGGCAGCGCGGCGACCTTGCGCTCGTCTTTCGTTACATTCGTGAGAATGTGCCCACTGTTCAAGAGCTGGGCCTGCCCGAGGTGCTCAACTCACTGGTGATGGAGAAGACTGGGTTGGTGCTCATTGTTGGTAGCACTGGCTCGGGTAAATCGACCTCGCTTGCGTCTATGCTAGATTATCGAAATACCAACGCTACTGGGCACATCCTTACGATCGAGGACCCTATAGAGTTCTCCCATTCGCATAAACGCTCTATAGTGAATCAGCGCGAGGTGGGAATCGATACCCACTCCTACGAGTCAGCATTGAAGAATGCGATGCGAGAAGCACCCGATGTCATCATGATTGGTGAGATTCGTGATCGCGACACCATGGAACAGGCGATTCGTTATTCCGAGACGGGGCACCTGTGTCTGGCAACGCTACACAGCACCTCAGCTCCTCAGGCTGTAGCTCACGCGTGTAACTTTTTCGACGACTCGGAACTGCGTCGAATCAACATGGATCTGTCAGTGAACCTTAAAGGCATTGTGGCACAAAGGTTGGTACGCGATACCAATCAGAAATATGCCCCCGCCACAGAGGTGTTAATAAACACACCATTCGTGTCGGAATTGATCGCTACCGGTGACCATAAGTCCCTCCGCGATGCGATGGAGAATAGCTCTGATACCGCGTCACACACTTTTGATTCCAGTCTGTACGAGCTCTATCAGGCTGGCAGAATTAGCCGAGAAACGGCTCTGGCTAACGCCTACTCCAAGAATAATTTGGATCTTAAGATTCGCTTTGGCTCAACCGCAGAGACGGCCTAGGTATCACTGCTCGGAGGGGGAGGCGTTGCGATGCGGGGCGTCTCCTCCTGCTCATCCTTTAGAGCCTGTTGTTGGCGCTCTCGCTCCTCTTCAGTACGCAACTCAGCTTGTTGCAGAAGGTTTTCTGTATGTGCGAGTTGGGCGTCCATCTGAACGTAATTTTTTAACTTCTCAATTGTTCTGATGCATGAGCGGTACTGGTGTAGGGCAACGGTGGGGCCGCGATTCTGCTCAATAAGTTTCGCATCCATCAACTCCAGGTCGAGTCGCGCGCGGGCGTACGCTATTTTTGCTTGGTTCATAATGGGTTGAATCTGCCCGACACTGTAGCGGCCGCTTTTTGTGAGGTCTGTTAGAAATTGGGCAAATTCACGCATGATGGCACGCGCGCTGCGAGCCTGTTCACGATCGGGGAAGAGAGTTAGGCCTGCCGCTGCAACTGGTCCATCACTGAGTTGCTGGGTACGCAGGTTGAGCGCTTCAATTTGTGCTTTGGCGCCGGCGGCTGAGTCCAGTGAAGCAATCTCTCGCCAATGCTGAAGTAGGTAGTTAATCAGTAACTTATCCATCGCAGCGGTACGCAGTGGTGCAGGTAGTGCATGGAAGAGGTGGTCAGCGCGACGTATCTGGTCTTTGATGGCAAGGACGCGCAGGCGCTTCTGTCGCTTCTGATTCTCGATCCCCTGCATCACCAGTGCGGCAATGATAAATAGACCGAGACCTGCAAGTATTAACAGCCCCGTCTGGATTGGCGTCATTCTGCGCTCCTGCCCTCTACTCTCTTCAGCATAGCTAATTTGCGTTAAAAGCGCTAAATATATGATTCAAAATGGGAAATGTCATTGTTTAAACCGCTTTAACGGCAAGGGAGGGGATAGGTTTAAAAAAAATAGAAAAAAGTTACAAAGCGGGCTTGACGCTGGCAGGGGTGCTCCGTATTATTTGCGCCTCCTCACAGAGGAACGCGTAAAGCGAAGGCTACGTCCCATTCGTCTAGTGGCCTAGGACACCGCCCTTTCACGGCGGTAACAGGGGTTCGAACCCCCTATGGGACGCCATTTTGCGGGATTAGCTCAGTTGGTAGAGCGATACCTTGCCAAGGTATAGGTCGTCGGTTCGAGCCCGATATCCCGCTCCACTCTCCCCTCTCTTTTGTTATACCAAAGTCACGTTGCGGGTATTTACTGCGCAGAAAACGGCTTGTTGTCGCCAAAGTAACCAGGTTTTTGTACTGCTTGGTTGGTCGCGACCGCTTTTAAACAAATTTTTTCGAACGATTGCTGCGCAAAAACTCTATTGGAATCATCGCGCAGCAGTGCGTCGGCTTATCAGTGCTTCTGCTGTGAAGGTGCTTCTCCGATCATCGCGTTGCGCAACTCTAAATAGTCGAATGCTTCATTCTGTCCCTCTTTGACGTAGCGAGCTTCATCCAGCGCCTGGAACTGCTCGATCTCTTCATCAGAGAGGTAGTGGATACAGTCACCTCCAAAAAGCCAGAGAAGGTCGCGTGCCAGTAGCTGAGTGTGTTGTGGGTAGTTGCGCACTAGGCGAATCATTAACGCCTGCCCAAGGTCAAACGCCTCGCTGGCATGCTCTTGGTAGAGGGTAATGGTCTCTTGGTATAGCCCAAGCAGTTCATCGGCATCGCTAGAGTAGCTATCTTCAGATAGATCAAAGGGGGGCTGTTTGAGCAAATTGTTGTAGCCAAGTTTTAAAAGGTTTAAATGGAACTGATGAAAACTGGTCACCCTAAGCACTCCGGAAACAGGTAGAATGTATCGATAGGGGCATTTTACCTTGATTTACAACGCTTTTGGCCCCATTTCAGCGATAAGTTATTAGAAGGACACTCCTATGAATGTGGCTCTGCGGATTAGCAATCTGCGCAAGACCTACGGCAACGGCTTTCAGGCACTTAAAGGTATAGATCTTGAGGTGAAGCAGGGTGATTTTTTTGCGCTGTTGGGCCCCAATGGTGCCGGTAAATCTACCACGCTAGGTATCGTGACATCCCTTGTTAATAAGAGTGATGGGCAGGTGAGTGTCTTTGGTAATGACATCGTTACACGCCCGACCGAAGCGAAACTTTGCATGGGGATAGTGCCGCAGGAGTTTAACTTCAACGCCTTCGAAAAGGTTATAGATATAGTGGTGACCCAGGCTGGGTACTACGGTATTGGCGCTAAGCAGGCGACCGAGCGAGCGGAGTTCTACCTCAAGGAGCTCGGGCTGTGGGAGAAGCGTAACGATCGTGCCCGCATGCTTTCGGGTGGCATGAAGCGGCGTTTGATGATCGCTCGCGCATTGGTTCACGACCCTAAGCTACTCATTTTGGATGAGCCCACTGCGGGTGTCGATATTGAACTGCGCCGCTCAATGTGGGAGTTCCTTCGCAAAATAAATGCAGCGGGTACCACTATTATCCTCACCACGCACTACCTTGAGGAGGCTGAGTCGCTCTGTCGTAATATCGCCATCATTGATAAAGGCGAGATCATTCAAAACTCCTCTATGAAAGCGCTGTTGGCGCAGTTGAATGTCGAAACATTTGTACTGGATCTCGCGGATGAGTTGCTAGAAGTCCCGTCTATTGAAGGTTTTGCAACGCGTCTGGCGGATGGTCATTCGCTTGAAGTTGATGTGCCTAAGTCGGAAGGGCTCAATGGGGTATTTGAGCAGCTCAATAAGAGCGGTGTAAAGGTGCTGAGTATGCGTAACAAAGCCAACCGCTTGGAGGAGCTATTTGTGTCACTTGTTGAAGGTCAGAAAGGGAGCGCTGCTTAATGAACTCGCAAATTATCTGGACCGCATTCTGGACGATCGTTGTTAAAGAGGTGCGCCGTTTTACCCGTATCTGGGTTCAAACACTGGTGCCGCCTGCTATTACGATGACACTCTACTTCATTATTTTCGGTAATCTGGTGGGCTCTCGAATCGGCGAGATGGGGGGATTTGACTACATGCAGTATATCGCTCCGGGATTGATTATGATGTCGGTGATTACGAACTCCTACGGCAATGTAGTCTCCTCGTTCTTCGGTACGAAATTTCAACGTAATATAGAGGAGCTGTTGGTTGCACCTGTGCCCAACTGGGTTATTTTGGCGGGCTATGTGATTGGTGGGGTGGTCCGCGGACTTATGGTTGGAGTCATTGTGACCTTGCTCTCTCTCTTCTTCACGGACCTGAATCTGGCGCATCCGTTTATAACCGCGGCGATTGTTTTTCTAACGGCCGTAGTCTTTGCTCTGGGTGGGTTTATAAACGCGGCATACGCCAATACCTTCGATGATATCTCTATCATCCCAACCTTTGTGCTGACGCCACTCACTTACCTCGGCGGGGTGTTCTACTCCATCTCGCTGTTACCCGAGTTTTGGCAGTGGGTGTCGCAGTTGAATCCGATACTCTACATGGTTAATACCTTCCGTTATGGGGTCCTGGGTGTCAGTGATATCAATGTTGGCTTCGCTTTTGGGATGATCTTGATGTTTGTTGTGGTTCTGTCTGCTTTCTCGCTGCATCTGCTGAATATTGGTAAGGGGATACGTAGTTAATGTCTGAACATGAGTCTGTATTGCACTCGCCACTGGGCAAGGGCACCGTCTATGTCAATCGATACGATCCGGATCTGCTCTACCCGATAGAGCGCGATATCAACTGGAAACGCCAAGGGGTTGAACGAACTTCACTTCCGTTTCGTGGTGTTGATATTTGGAACGCCTATGAGGTGAGTTGGCTCAACGCTAAGGGCAAGCCTGTTGTGGCGCTGGCGGAATTTCGTATACCGGCAAGCTCAACGCATATTATTGAGTCCAAATCGTTCAAGCTCTATCTCAACTCTTATAATCTAACGCGCTTTGGGAGTGAGTCTGAAGTCGCTAAGCAGATGCAAAGCGATCTGAGTAAAGCTGCCGGTGGTGAGGTAGAGGTGAGCATTAGCTACCCGCAGGATCGCGCTGAAATCGGCAAGTTAGATGGGCGCTGTATCGATGACCTTGATGTCGATATTGAGCACTACGAGCCTGCACCCCAGTTGTTGAATATAGGCGATGACCTTGTGTCTGAGACACTGGTAAGCCATCTGCTTAAGTCGAACTGCCCGGTAACGGGTCAGCCCGACTGGGCGAGTGTTCAGATCGCTTATCAGGGAGCCAAGATCGATCCGCGTGGTCTGCTTGCTTACCTCATCTCGTACCGTGAACACGGTGATTTTCACGAGCAGTGCGTCGAGACCATATTTATGGATATTTGGAACCGCTGCCGGCCGCAGAAACTTAGCGTCTATGCGCGTTACGTTCGCCGTGGTGGCCTCGATATTAACCCCTACCGTTCGAGCCTTAACGACCGCCCGGTAAATACGCGCTTGTCGCGCCAATAAGGAGACGTAGATGGATGCGCTCGAACTATTGACCCAACGCACTTCAACGCCAGCGCTCCGTGCACCTGCGCCCACGGCTGACCAAGTTAAGCTGATGTTAGATGCCGCCTGTCGCGCACCTGACCACGGCACGCTGCGGCCTTACCGTTTCCTCGTGATAGAGGGTGAGGCGCTAAATAAACTGGGGCAGCTCTATCTGCGGGCGGGTCTGATGAAAGATCCAGAGATGGACGAAGCCCAGCAGAAGAAGTTACAGAACATGCCTCTGCGAGCCCCTATGATTATAGTCATCATAGCGGTTAAACAGGAGCACCCTAAAGTACCTGAAGTTGAGCAGCTGATTACTGCAGGTTGTGCCGCTCACGCGATTGTTCAGAGTGCGTTTGCTCAGGGACTCGGTGCGATGTGGCGTACAGGCGCTATGACGCATGACCCGGTGGTGCGCGAAGGGCTAGAGATTGCTGAGAACGAGGAGATCGTCGGTTTTGTCTATCTAGGACGCTCTCTTATGGTGCGTGCCGCGCCGGAATTTGATACTGCCACGCTGACCCAGAGCTGGGGCTAATGCAGCAGGTAGATTTTCTGCAGTGGTTGCATCGCGAGATACCACTAACGGCGGCGATGCAGATCGATGCAGTTGAATTTGACGGCAAGCGCTTAGCGCTGCATGCGCCGCTTGCCCCAAACCTGAATGACAAGGGGACCGGGTTCGCCGGCTCTACCTCAGGTCTTGCAACACTCAGCGGTTGGTGTGTGATCACTCTCTGGCTAGAGTCACGCGGTATAGACGCGGACGTGATGATTGCTCGTTCAGAAATTGACTACAATGCGCCGTTGCTGACAGACCTTCAAACTCAGGTTGAGCTGCCTGACAGCGCTGTGCTTGAGCAGTTCGAGAGGCGGCTATTGGAGAAGGGGCGCGCCCGTATGCCTCTTGAGGTCACCCTGGGAGAACCGGGATCGCCTGTGTTAGTGCTATCTGGCGACTACGCTGCGCGGCTGCGTTAGGTGCTAGCAAATTAAACGCTTGGAGTTCTAATGAGTATTCATCAGTTTGCTCTGTCGAAGGTCAGCTGTGCCTCCTGTGTACGCTCAATAGAACGTGCCCTTGATGCTGAGGAGCGCATTAGTGATTACGCTATTAACTTCGCCGAGCGCAGTGCAAGCATTGAGAGCGAAGCAGATCCCGCAGCGATTATCCAAGTTATCCAGAATGCCGGTTACGGTGCCTCACTCATTGATAATGAAGAGGATCTCGAGGCGCGTGAAGAGCAACAGAGAGCTGAGTTAAAGCAGCAGTTTGAACACGCCTGGCTAGCGTTGGGGCTGGGTGCTCTGTTGATGCTGCAGATGATGTTTAGCTGGGTACCACCACTAGATCAGTCAGAGGGGTTGATCTCCGGGCTGATCACTGCCGTTCTTACACTTATGGTGATGCGTAAAACCGCAGCGCATATCTATCGTGGCGCATGGGCCTCAGCCGCTCGTATGCAGTTCAATATGGATACCTTGATAGCATTGGGCACGGGGTCGGCATGGCTCTACTCCTCTGGATTGCTAATTGCCATGGCTATCGATCCAAGTTGGATACCTGAGGTCGCACGCCATCTCTACTACGAAGCGACGTTGATGATCATCGGCTTTATTCTGCTTGGGCAAGCGCTCGAAACGCGTGGGCGAACCCAAACCGCCTCCGCGCTGCGCAAGCTTATGCACTTGCAGCCCAAGCAGGCGATGCGGGTGCGTGAGGGTGAGGAGCGGATGGTCTCAGTGCAGCTGTTGATACCCGGTGATCTGGTACGCATCCGGCCTGGCGAGCGAGTGCCCGTTGATGCTGAAATCGTAGAAGGCAGCTCCTATGTTGATGAGTCGATGCTTACGGGTGAGCCTGTAGCTGTCAATAAACAGCTAGAGGATGGTGTTAGTGCCGGTACGCAAAATCAGCAGGGGAGTTTACTGGTACGCGTGACCCAAGTGGGTGCGAAGACACGTCTTGCGCAAATTATGGAGAGCGTTCGCCAGGCGCAGAATACCAAGCCAGAGCTGGGGCGCCTTGCAGATCGTATTGCCGCTGTGTTTGTGCCGGTCGTTTTGTTGATCGCTTTTCTGACCTATTCAACCTGGACTCTGTACGGTCCTGAACCTACCTGGAGCTACGCTATTTTGGCGGCGTTGACTGTGCTTATAGTGGCCTGCCCTTGTGCGCTAGGCCTGGCTACGCCAATGGCGGTCATGGTGGGCGTAGGGCGTGCAGCTGAGCTTGGTGTTCTAATTCGACAGGGCGATGCGCTACAGCGTTCACAAGGTTTGACCACAGTGGTGTTGGATAAAACGGGCACGCTAACCGAAGGTGCGCCCAGTTTGGCGGATTCACAGCTGCTAAGTGAAGAGTCTGAAGGTATCGCATACGCTTTGGCACAGCGCTCCGAGCATCCCCTAGCGCGTGCTCTTACTGATGCACTTCCCGCGGCGTCCCTAGAGCTGAATCAGTTTTACTCAGTGACCGGTGGGGGCGTTCAAGCCGAGTTTGAGGGTGAGTTGGTGCGTCTGGGAAATCAGACTTGGCTAGAGTCCCAAGGGGTCGACTGCTCCACTTTAGCCGAGCAGGCTAGTGAGTGGGCTGAGCAGGGCTGCTCACTGGTTTGGCTGGCTCAGTCTCAACGAGCGCTTGGGATATTTGCGCTGACCGATGCGGTACGGGCTGATACACCGGCTGCTATTGAGCGACTCCACGCGGCCGGGTTGAAGCTTGTGCTGCTATCGGGCGACCATGAGTTGGCCGTCAAGTCGCTCGCTGGGCGACTCGGTATAGATAGCTACCGCGCAGGACTCAAACCGGAGGATAAGCTGGAAGCGATCCGGGCGTTGCAACAATCAGGTGAGGTGGTTGCGATGGTGGGTGATGGAATAAACGATGCCCCTGCGCTTGCTCAAGCTGATGTTGGGTACGCTATGGGCGGTGGTACCGATGTGGCGATTGAGTCAGCCGACGTTGTGCTGATGCAGAACTCGCTGCAAAGTTTGGCAAACGCCATACTCCTATCGCGCGCTACCGTTAGAAACATCAAACAGAATCTCATTGGTGCCTTTATTTACAATAGCCTTGCGATACCCGTGGCGGCGGGCGTGCTATTCCCGCTCACAGGATTGCTACTTAACCCGATGATAGCTGGCGCGGCGATGGCGTTGTCGTCCGTAACGGTGGTCGCTAACGCACGCCGCTTAGCAAAAATAGAGTTGGGGTAGCTGGAACCACCCTAGGCTGCGCTACTCTACAATTTTGACGGAGTTGATAGTGATCGGTTGCTTAGGAACATCGCGGAAGTAGCCGACGCTGGTTGTCTCAACGGCAGAGATGCTATCGACCACGTCCATGCCCCTGCTCACCTCTCCAAACACCGCATAGCCGGGTCGAGGTCCGCGGCCATCGAGATTGGTGTTGTTTACAGAGTTGATAAAGAACTGCGACGTTGCGCTATCGGGGTCATTGGTGCGCGCCATGGCGATAGTTCCGCGACGGTTGCTAAGACCGTTGCTGGATTCATTTTTAATCGGCGGCTGGGTGTCGCGCGGTTTCATCTCTGCATCCATACCGCCGCCCTGAATCATAAAATTGGGGATTACACGGTGGAAGACAAGGCCGTCGTAGTGTCCAGCTTTGGCATAGCTTACAAAGTTTGCGACTGTGATAGGCGCCTTCTCATCATCAAGTTTGAGCTCAATCACACCCGCTGAGGTGTCCATGATAGCGGTGATGTCCGCGTGGGCTGTCAGGCTTAGCATACTGCTAATACCGATCGCAGAAGAGAGAGCAAAACAGAGTGCGTTGCGCATGATTATCTCCAGAAAAAATGAGTCTGCACAGACTAACCATAATTGACCCTTGAGCCAAGCGACGCTGTGAGTAAGTTGAACCGTGCTGCAGGCTATTTGCGTAACTCTTATAAATTGGAGGTGTTTCGTGCGACGACTACTTACGCTATTCGTGCTGATGCTGACACTTGGGAGTGCACAGGCTTCGAGCTATTTGGCGAAGTCACAGCGCTACTCCAGCGATGTCAGTTACGAAGTTTTTCGCAATTCTAAGCCGGTGGGCCGGTACAGTATAAAGTTTTCTCCCTCGGACGAGACGTTGAAGGTGGCTGTAGAGATGCAGATCGAGACTAAAATATTCGGTCTCTTTAGTTACGACTATCTCTACCAAGCGACTGAAGTGTGGCGCGCTGACGAGCTAGAGTCACTTGATGTGCGTATGCTAACTAATGGTGACGAGGAGACAATACGCGCGGTTCGACAGGGCGAACAGTTGGCACTTGTTGATACTAATGGGAAACAGCGTGAACTGCCTGCGCAGCTGCTCACCACGCACCACTGGCTTGATGATATTTTGTCGCAACCGCAAGTGCTCAATACACTGAACGGTAAGATCAGTCGGCTCGATGTTAAACGCGAGAGTGAGTCGGTCTGGTTAATAGGTCAGGAGAGCGTAAACGTGGTCGGTTACCGCCTAGGTGGCGATCTCGAGAACACCCTCAGTTGGTACGATCAACAGGGTCTCTGGCGCGGCATGAGCTTCAAAGCAAAGGATGGGTCGACCATCGAGGTCCGCTGGAGCGGCGCCAAAATTCTGCAGAGCTAAATAGGACTTAAATGGAACGAGTATGGATTACCGGTGGTGGTAGCGGTATTGGTCGCGAGTTAGCACTCGCTTACGCCCACCGCGGTGCAAACGTTTGGATAAGTGGACGCCGCCTAGAGGTCTTGCAGAGTGTTGAGCAGGAGGCAGAGAGCCTCTCCGGCAAGGTCGTTCCTTTGGAGCTTGATGTGACTAACTCCCAAGAGTGCCTAGTGGTTTGGCAGCGGCTGCTGGAGGAGTCAGGTGGTTTGGAGCGGGTGATACTTAATGCGGGTGACCACAAGGAGATGCCGGTAGCTGAGTTCAGTCAGCAGACTATCGAGCATCTTATGAACGTCAATTTTTACGGCGTCACGCGCCTTATTGAGTTGGCGCTCCCTTGGCTATCTAAAGAGGGGGGGCAGCTTGCAGTGGTCGCTTCCCTAGCAGGCTATCGTGGCTTACCGCTGGCGGCAGCTTACGGTGCCTCAAAAGGCGCGCTAATCAATATGACAGAGGCGATGCGAGCTGAACTTCAGGGTAGTCGGGTTGATATACGTTTGATTAATCCAGGTTTTGTCAGAACCCCGCTAACTGACCGCAACAAGTTTGAGATGCCAGGTTTGATTAATGCGGATGAGGCCGCTCGCCGTATTGTTAAGGGGTTGGACGGTAGTAGTTTTGAAATCCGTTTTCCAACCGCATTTGCGGCAACCCTAAGGCTGCTGAGCATGCTACCCTACAGACTGTACTTTGCACTGATTCGGAAACTCACATCACAATGAACCACCCGCATGAAAAAGTCTGTCAGGGCTACCTTGAGCTGTTTGCTAACCTCACACCCGAGCGCATTGCAGAATTTAGCCAGTGGGTTAGCGCCGATGTTCACTTCAGAGACCCTTTCAATGATGTTCGAGGCATCAGCAAAATGCAGGCAATACTCGAGGATATGTTCGAGCGCACCACTGAGCCGAAGTTCAGAGTCCTAGAGCATCGCTTGGGTGGCGATACGGGTTTTATTAGGTGGAATTTTAGTGCGCAACTCCCGTTGCTTGGTAAGCTCAGTGTAGAGGGGGTTTCGCGGCTGCAGTTCAACAACGACGGGTTGATTAGCGAGCACCTAGACTACTGGGACAGCGCACCCATCTATCTAAAGTTGCCTGTGATTGGTTGGTTACTCAAACGCCTCAAAGCGAAAATGGCGCTTCCTTGAGTTGATCAGCGCGCTGGAAGCTCAATGTGACGCTGCCAATCGTGAAGCCCCACTTTTTGACGTAGGCGCGGTTAATCATGACGCCGCCAGGTTGGAGAAACATCCAATCATCAAAGGTGACGCGCCAACTCGAGTCCCCAACGGGAAGGTCGAGCTCGTAGCTCCAGTTGAGCGTATTGCCATCAGAGATACCACTTGCCTCACCCAAAACGTCGTCTGCAGTGCCTGAGTAGGTTTGTGTGCCGGAATGGCTAATCGTCCAGACTCGAGTGTCACGCTCTCCATCATCGTAGAGGAAGCGCTCGTCGAGAATCAGTTCTTTACCATCCCAGTTGCCATCGATCTCAACTTGGAATTGGCGTCTAACCTTGCCAAAACGGTCCTCAAATATACCCCAGGCGTAAACCTTGCCATCGAAGTACTCTTCAATTTTTAGTTCTGGCGTTGGGCGGCTCATGCTGGTGATATCCATGTTGGTACAACCGTGTAACGAAAGTGTTAAAAGGGCAATCAGAACTAGGCGAATCATCTCATCTCCGACTCTCAAGGCGCGCGACGATTCGCTGGTGCATTGCTTCTGTAAGTCCAAAGCTCTGCATCTGAAACACCGCAGTTAATTTGAATACGCAGGGTAAAAATGCGTAGATCAGCGCAAGCGATCCGGCCTCGCCTAAATCACCATCAAAGCCACTAAGATCCAGCAGTCCAAACGCGAGCATCGCAGCCAGTGCGAGTGCCAGCTTGGTGCAAACATTCCACAGAGCGAATAGCAGACCGCTTTGATCTCTGCCAAAGCGCAGGCGGTGCCAGTCGCAGACATCAGCTTGTAGCGCCTGTGGCAGGGCTAGGTCGGCACCGAGCATGGCGCCGGTAATTAGGCATATTAAGCTAAACCAGAGGATATCCCCCTCGCCGAGCCAGGCTGCAGGGAGAAAGGCTGCGATAGCGACCAGCATTGCGATTTGCCAAAGTTGACTTCGCCCCCAGCGCCGACTGGCAATCCACCAAAGCGGCAGAGAGACGATCGCAGCAACGAAGTAAAGAAGGATGAGTTGAGCGCGCGCCGCCTCGTCCGACCCCAGTACCGCTGTGATATAAAGGGGAAAAAGAACGCCCGGAATGCCGTTGGCTAAACCGTTTGTGAACCATGCCAGCATAAGTGTGCGAGCAGGGCGATTGCGCAACAGCGTTTTGAATTTACCCTGCGCTACTCCACTCTGTGTTGCGGGCCAGTTAAGTCGGGTCAGTAGCAGAGTGAGGGTGATACCAACGAAAACAGTTGCGATATTTGTTAGCCCTTGCATCGCCTCGAGCTGGGATTCACCCTGGTTAATCAGGTACACCGGTATAGCAGCTGATAATAGCAGACCAATTACCCCCAACCCCTCGCGAAGGCTGGCGATCTTGGTGCGTTGTCGATGGTCAGAGTGGAGTCGGGGTAGCAGCGCAAGGTAGGGTATCTGAACTAAGGTCCAGCCAAAGTAGAGTAGAGATAGAGCGAGAATGAGAGAGCTGGCGTACCACCCTTCAATAGGGCGTGTGAGCAGGTAGAGCCCTAGCGCGCAGACAAGCGCGCCGACAGTTATCAATCCTCTCTGTTGTAGTGTGTTGGCCTTGTCATTAAGCCCACCCACCCATGGGTCGAGCAGTAGATCGCCGATACGCGCTAGCATTAGCAGTGCGCCCACGAGTGTTAAGCTGAGTCCGAACTCCTCAACGTAGAGGGTCGGTAGGTAGATAAAGAGTACGAGGGTAGGTAGCGCTAGCGGCATCGCCGGTAGCGCATAGAGAATTACCTGCCAGGGGCTGATGGCTTGATCAGCGGGTGATTTTGAATAACCCCACATCGATGGAGCCCTCGGTGAAGCCACCTTCGCAGTAGGTTAGGTAGTAGAGCCACATTCTGCGAAAGCGCTCATCAAACCCCTGCGTTTGAATCCTTGGCCACTGTGCTAGGAAGGTGTGGCGCCATTGAGCCAGCGTTCTTGCATAATCGCGTCCAAAGAAGAGCGGCTCGTCCAGTTTGAGGTCTGCTGCGCTCACCTGCTGCTCGAGCTTTTCAGGACTTGGCAGCATGCCGCCCGGGAAAATATATTTCTGAATAAAATCTGCTGCGCTCGCATAAGCGTCGAAGCGTTCGTTGGCGATCGTTATCACCTGTAGCACCGCGCTTGCGCCGGGTTTTAGCAGTGACTTCACCTGGCTAAAGTAGGTTGGCCAGTGCTCTTGGCCTACGGCTTCGAACATCTCTATTGAGACGATGTGGTCGTACTGCCCACTTACGTCACGGTAGTCGATAAGGTGAAAATCCGCGCGCTCCGATAATCCAGCGCTCGCTATGCGCTCTTGAGCGTATTTTAACTGCTCTTTGGAGAGGGTGATGCCGGTTACTTGGGCCCCATATTCGGCGGCGGCAACCTCGGCAAATCCTCCCCAGCCGCAACCAATCTCAAGTACGGTCTCGCCGGGCTTGATCTCTAGCATCTGACAGATGCGGCGGTACTTTGTCAGTTGCGCTTCGCTCAGATCATCAGTCCCATCATATAAGGCTGAAGAGTAGGTCATGGTGGGGTCAAGCCACAGCTTGTAGAAGTCGTTACCAAGATCGTAGTGGTAAGCGATATTTTTGCGGCTGCCTTTGCGAGTATTTGAGCGCGCAAGGTGAATTAAGCGGTTGAAGAAGTTTAGGATGGGGTGCCCCTGCATTACTTCATCCATCGCATGCTCATTACCCAGCGCCCAACGAACTAGCGCAACGATATCAGGGCTGTCCCACTCACCATCCATGTATGACTCGGCCCAACCTATTAGACCACTGCGAAGCAGACGTGATATCGGCTTCAAACTTTTGAGCCTAACCTCAGCACGTGGCTCGCCTGGCTTCGCCTCACCAAATTGAAGCTCCTCACCCGAGGGCATATATAGGCTTAGCGTACCGTACTCTAGATGCGGCAGGCGCTTGAGCACTTGGTCTAGGTAGCGGCGGCTTAACCAGCTCCCATTTTTGGATGCGAGTTGGGTTGGTGTGGCGGTTGAGTATTCAGAGGGTTTCATGTTGCGACGCCTCAATCTGTGAACCTAAGGTGATTCTGTTATTTTTTTCTGTGACACGCGGTTGGATACGAACGCCCTTACGCCAAAGTTGTAGCGCTTCCCAGTGGATGCCGACGATAACCTTAAGTGTCATCAAAGGATATTTAATAAATACGCCAAAAAGAGCTCGGTCGTTCATCTCTTGGCGTTTGCCGGTAAACGTTGCGTGTAACAAAGATCTACTATCAAGACTCTGACGAATGCACACAGCGACGCTCTCTGCTGGCGGCTGCATGCGAAACTGGTAGTCGGCTTGCATCGGCATAAACGGCGAGACATAAAACGCCTTGTCGGCGCGCTGACGCACGATCTTGTCGGTGTCCCTCACAGGAATGAGATAGGTGTGACGCTCGCCAAAGGTGTTGGATACTTCGTAAAGAATCACGCCCAGCTTGCCGGCTGAATCATAACAATAGTAGACGCTGAGCGGGTTAAATACGAAGCCGAGAATGCGTGGGTAGCAGAGCAGTTTGATCTGCGCCTGATATTGTTGCAGGCCACCTTGCGCCAAAAGTGCACGTATCTGCTCGCTGACGGGGCGCTTGCTGCCGTCTCCATGATCTTTGCTATGCCAGCTAAACAGATTGAACTTGTTGACTGAAAATAGACGGAGCTTGAGGGTGCCTGAATAGAGCTCGTCTAGGTCAAGCAGAGCCGAGACGACGCGATACTTAAACCTATGGCGCTTGGGTGCGAAGCGGTGATGCATCACATTGCCGGCGTACAAGGCGGACTCTATCAAGCGACGGCTCCTTTGGTGCTACTACCCAATGCCGGAGCGTGGATGCGGCTATTTGGATCTTCCAACTGCCAAGGTCGGCGTATCCTGCCAAGGTTCTCGGCTACAGCAAGGCCTGACTGCAAACCATCCTCGTGGAAGCCGTAACCGAACCAAGCG
The DNA here is from genome assembly GCA_013373575.1 of Oceanospirillaceae bacterium. GTDB lineage: Bacteria > Pseudomonadota > Gammaproteobacteria > Pseudomonadales > Balneatricaceae > Marinobacterium_E. The sequence goes on from JABXHP010000135.1 coordinate 16,132, forward strand.
CCACAGAACCAGGTGTTGTTAACCCCCTGCAGAGACCAGAGTTCTCGTTGAGCCTCTATTGAGCGCATATCAAACACCGGATGATCATAGAGATAGCTTCCTAGAATACTCCCTTCACTCGGTTCATCGATAGGGTTAAGTGTTACGAACACATCTTGGCTGGTATTTAGGGGCTGGAGTTTATTCATCCAGTAGGTTACTGCGAGGTCGTCATTGTCGACGTCAGAACTAGCAAGATAGTTCCAAGCCGACCAAGCAGACTTACGCTTGGGCATCAGCCGACTGTCGGTGTGCAGTATGGCCCGGTTACGCTGATAAGGGAAAGCGGTCAGCAGACGACGCTCCTCGTCAGTTGGATCCGCCAGTAGTGCAAGAGACTGATCGGCATGACATGCCATGATAACCTGATCGAACTCCTCCTTGTGTCCGTGGTGGTGCTCTAAAATGACCTTGTTACCTTGGCGATGTACTTTGTGAATGTGTGCGTTGAGGCGCACTTTGCCCTCAAGAGTCTCCGCTATCTTGTCTACGTAGTTCCGACTCCCTCCAACCACGGTACGCCACTGCGGGCGGTCATTGAGTTGGACTAGGCCGTGGTTCATGCAGAAGCGCATAAAAGTAAGCGCCGGGTAATCAAGCATCTTATTGCCTGGGGTAGACCAGATAGCTGCACTCATCGGTACTAGGTGGTCGTAAATAAAGGTGTTGCTGTAGCGTTCACGTTTGAGTAGTTCGCCAAGCGAAAGCTCTTTGATGCTAGGATCGTTGAGTAGGCGCTCGGAGTTGCGATAGAACCGCAAAATGTCTGCAAGTAGTCGCCAGTGGCGCGGTGAACTAAGGTGCCCACGTTGAGCGAAGAAACCATTGAGGCCCGAACCGCTGTACTCCAACCGCCCACGGTCTATCGAAACACCGAACGTCATGTCGGTTTCGGCGTTATCAACCTGTAGATGATCAAAAAGATTGATTAGGTTTGGGTAGTTGACCGGGTTGTAAACTATAAAGCCCGTGTCGACGCCGCGGGTACCCTCTGGTGTGTCTATATCTACCGTGTGCGAGTGTCCGCCGAGGCGGTCATCTTTTTCGAATAAGGTGACGTCGTGGCGTTGGTTTAGCAGCCAAGCGGCTGAGAGCCCCGAAATCCCCGAACCAATTACAGCGATCTTCAATGGCTTAATATAACGAACGTTCATCTTATCCCTACAGAATTTCCGTGTTAATGACGTGGATATTACGCTGCAGAGCGCTCGGCTGGATCAGCCAAAAAACTAATGGCTATATTTAGTGATCAGCGTTAGGGTTAAGAGTGATCCACCCCTTTTATTAAGACGTAGAGGTGCAGCAAGTGAGTCCAGATGAGCCAAAAGGAGCTGACGTGAACGCTGCTGCCGTACTTTTGGAAGACAAAAAGAAAAAGATCCGTGATGAGTGGTCCGCCGTTCTGAGCTCTCTAGCAGAGAGCAAAGACAAGGCGAGCTTCTCACGCCTCTATGAATACTTCGCCCCGCGCGTCAAAGCTTACATTATCCGCTTTGGGATGAGCCCTGCATCGGCTGAAGAGTTGACGCAGGAGTCGATGTTGGCTGTGTGGCGCAAAGCACACCTCTATAATCGCAGTAAGGCGAGCGCGAGTACCTGGATCTTCACCCTCGCGCGCAACCAGTGCATCGACCGTCTGCGTCGCGAAAAAGCGGTGGAGTACGAGTTACCAGAGGAGGAGGCGGATCCAGATCAGCGTCACTATGGCGAACATGCTGTGGTAGCCCAGCGTATGGAAGACGCTATCGCCAAGCTACCAGAGGCACAAGCCCAGGTTCTATATCTCTCTTACTACGAAGGCAAGAGTCATTCTGAGATTGCGGAGCAGCTCGGGATTCCACTTGGAAGTGTTAAATCAAGACTACGTTTGGCGTTTTCTAAATTGAAAGCGCACTGGAGTGAAACAAGTGAAAATTAGCCACCACTTTGACGACGCGACATTGGTAGCGTACTCAAGTGGCACGCTGACGAAAGGGATGGCGTTGCTGGTTGAGAGCCACATAGGAATGTGTGAGCAGTGTATGGAACAGATTCAAACCTCCAATCGAATCGGTGGAGATCTACTGCAGAGTATCCGGCCTGTGGCGATGGAGTCGGGTTGTCTGGATAGATTTCTCGCAATGCTCGACGGGGTTGAGATGGATGAAGTAATGCCGCTCGAAGCCAGCAGAAAGAGCGAAGTTCCCGAGTCCTTGGCCGCGGTAATCGGCGACGATCTTGACGCCCTGGAGTGGAAGTCAATGGGCTTAGGCGTGCAGCAGTATGACTTGAAGCTCGGCGGTGTAGGTGCGACGCGATTGCTGAGAATTCAGCCAGGTGTCTCCGTTCCCCATCATACGCACACAGGAAACGAGCTGACGTTGATTTTGCGCGGCTCATATAGCGATGAGATAGGCCGTTTTCAGGTGGGCGACGTAGCCGATCTAGATGATCAGCTGGAGCACCAGCCGATCGTAGATACTGATCAAGAGTGCATCTGTCTGATTGCCACCGATGCACCGCTGAAATTTAGCGGCCTCATGGGCAAGCTAGTGCAGCCCTTCATAGGTCTCTGATCCTAGTCGTTTATCGAAGAAGCCGGTGCCGAGTGCGCCGGCTTTGTTTTTTGTGCCTCTGATAGGGGCAAGCTTTTCAGGATTTTCTTGTGAATCTTATCTGGTTTAGAAACGATCTACGCATTCATGCAAACACTGCATTGCAAGCAGCGGTAGAAGCACAGCAGCCACTGGTGGCTCTGGTCTGTTTAACACCTGAAAGTTGGAACGAGCATGACGAGGGCGTCACTCGGATGGGTTTTTGGCGCGCACGGCTGGTTGAGGTGGCAGCAGAGCTCGAGCAGCTCAATATTCCTCTGAAAGTGCTTAGCCTCTCTCACTTCAACGATTGTCCAACGGCGATTGCCGAGCTTGCTACACAATTGTCAGCTCAAACGCTCTACTATAACTTTGAGTATCCTCTGAACGAGCAGCTACGCGACCAGGCTGTCTGCAGTGCCTTGGCGGAGGCTGGTGTTGCAGCTCAGGGTTTTCATGGTGAGTTGATAATTCCGCCTGGCGAAGTCAAAACGGGGCAGGGGACAGATTTCAAGGTCTACACGCCTTTTTCGCGTGCTTGGCGCAGGCGCCTTGTCGATTTTGACCGGCCCATTAAGGCGCTTAAACAAGTCGCGCCAGAATGCGGTCTCTCCTCCGACCCCATTCCCGCCGATCTAAACTGGAAAACGCTCAGCTTTCGCGACGATCTTTGGCCGGTCAGCAGTGAAGCGATTCGTGA
>JABXHP010000262.1 GCA_013373575.1 Oceanospirillaceae bacterium
ACGAAATTGCTGCACAGTAAATGGACCGCAATGATACCGAAAAATAAAGAGAAACATTTCCTTGTCACTGAGGTTGAATTCGATGAAGAGAGGGTCGTCGTAAGTTGCACTTTGGAAGCAGTTATGAGTAAACGAGCCATATCGATTGACTGGAGAGAGCTTAAAAAGAGCGATGTATGGAAGCAGGGATGGAAGTAGAGTTGGCAGCAAATTCTCTATTATTGAATTGAAGAGCATACCAGGCGTTTATTTGGCCTCTCTCTCGGCGATACTCGCGATGTCCCATAATTAGGACGGTTGCTGTGAAGAACGTAACTAGTCCCACGGCAAGAAGGTTCATAAACCGTGGTTCATCGTAGCGTCGCTGATCTGAGATCTTTACATTAATCACTGTATTACTGCAGGCTGCACGGAAGGGTATCGGAGTTCGAGTTCCTTCTAGCTAACTTCCGAGTAAGTAGATGTTGAAAGGCGATGGGGTAATCGCAATCAGCTGGAGATTGACATGAAGCTCAGGCGAATCTGATCTGGGGAGCACCGTATATTTCCCTAAGTCTGCTGAGTCCATCGTTCGGTTAAATCATGCGCAGTAATTGGTGAAAGCAATTCTCGAAACTGCTCTTCGTTAATCGGCTTGGAGTAGAAGTAGCCTTGAGCGTAATGGCAACCCATATCCCGCAGTCTATCGCGCTGTTCTGCTGTCTCTACCCCTTCTGCTGTTATCTTTACGTCAGTAATCAGTCCGAGCTGAACAACATTCTGCAATATTTTGGAGTCTCGTATCGAGTTGAAACCTTGCTTGACAAAAACTTGATCAATTTTTAAGTGATCTATGGGTAAACGAGACAACAGTTCTAAATTTGAGTGGCCTGTACCGTAGTCATCAATAGCCAAAGCGAAACCGGCGGTATGTAGCAGCGTCAAATTTTCAAAAGTATGTTCTAGCTTCGACAGCGATTTATATTCCGTCAGTTCTATTTCAATCAGAGTGGGCGAAACTCGATATTCAGCGGCTGTGCCTATTAGATAGCGTATCAAATCTTTATCATCGAGGCTCTGTGAGGAGAGGTTGATCGATACTTGCATTGGCATGAGGCCCTTGTCTAACCAATTGCGAAGCGTCTTGCACGCCTCATGTATCACCCAACGATCAATCTCTAGCATCATATTGACCTGCTCTAGCAGCGGGATAAAGCGTCCAGGCATTATGAGGTCGTTTGCGTGTTGCCAGCGAATTAGAGCTTCGGCAGATTCAGGTTGCTCAGTGTTGAGATCGTACTTCGGTTGGAATACCAAGAAAAACTCGTCGTTTTCGATACCTGAACTGATGTGGTTGAGCAGTTCGGCGTTCTCTAGACTTCTATGCAACATCGCTTCATCTTGAAATATCACACTCCCACGGCCATTTCTCTTCGCTTCTAGCAGCGCCAGTTCGCAGTTCTGTAGCACAGAATGTATATCTTGATGCTGAGAGAAGAGTGCGACACCTGCGCAGAACTGCAAATGAAGTTGATGTGTGCCGGCGCTGACCATCGAATTTTGTAAGCGTTTAAGTTTTTTGCAGATCTGCTCAAAGCTAGCATCAGTCATGAAAGCAAGTTTGTCAGAGCCTGGATGAGATAAACCGTAAACCACACCTGTATTCTGCAGCCTATCCAAAAGTGTGTTGGCAGCGGCAACTATGTACGCGTTACCCAATTCAAAACCAAAAGTACTATTTAGGTACCGAGTACCGCTGAGATCAAGCAGTACAAGTAGGCAGGACGATTGGTGTTCGCTCAATGTTCCGTACTTTTTGCACATTCCATTGAGGTTGCAAAGACCTGTAAGCGCATCACAGTAGGCCAGTTTTTCAAGCTTTTCTTCATGCTGTTGTCTCAGCGTTATGTCTTTGCCTGCTCCCCTATAGCCCTTAAAATTGCCAGCATTGTCATAGAAAGGGCGCCCTTTAATCTCATGCCAGTAGGTGTGTTGGCCATGAGTGACCTGGTAGTGGAGTACCAAAAAATCCTCATTCGCTAGGGTGCTCTTGACCCTCGTCCATGAGACCTTAGGCGCCAGATCAGGAATGTCCCAAAGAGTCTTTCCGATTAAGTTTTCACGCCTCGTGGAGCCGATTGCAGGGCAGGTGTTGAATCTAAACTTCAGCGAAGTGTCCAACTCCCAAAACCAGTCCGACGAGACGCTTGCGATATCAGTAAAGCGTTGTTTTACTTCCTGCTCTGCCACTTGGCTACGTCGCCACCCCGGAACTATTCGCCTATGGAGCACGTAAAGCCCGGTGCCCAAGGTAGCAAGCGCAAGACTTACGAATGTTAGTATTGGTAAGAGTCGGTGGTTGATGCTGCTGGTTAGCTCAACAGGCCCAAGGCTAGAGTAAGATACGGAGGTTATCTGGGGCCAACGCACATCTGCGTTGCGATCAAAGATAATCTCACCAGAATTGGTCCGTACAGATGCCGCCGTAGAACTCCTCAATATGAGCGTCGAAAATTTCTCGATCTGTGCTTTTGTCTGCTGCAAATTACCGTTGGCTTTTTGATACTCAGCGTCAACGAATCGCGCAAGGATTTGTGCTTCAGTAAGTAGGTCGTGCCTGTTCTCTTCAAACTGTTTGAAAGTGAACATGCTCGCAGGCGCAACACACACAATCACCAGAATTACAGTCAAAGCCAACTGTAAGGCCATGACATTCATTTGTCCGGCTGTTAGTGAGGAGAGCAACTTCGGCTCTTGCTGTTGTTTGAGATCTCGCATTAGTTGCTTGCTGCCTCACTAACTCATTCCGGGCTAACTTACTACTGATCAGTAAACAAAATTCTCGGTGATGTCTAAAAGTCATCAAATAAATCTTTGGAACTTTTATCCTATATGTCGCACGTAGCTTACAGCTATATATCGATAGGAACCATTGGCAATATGTTCTTTGTGGCACAAGTGTCTCAAAAGCGCTGTTGCCGGTTAAGAATATTTTAGAATAGGGTGATGAGTTTTTGCTCAAAACGTGTAGGGCGTGAGCTTTTCCCAAGTTGCAATGCATAATGCGATAAAGTGTGGGATAAGAGTGGGGCAGGTCCCGTGAGTTTTACCAGTTACAAGAGTAGACTCGGTTATGGGGCGCGGGTTTCGAATCGAGGTATAGCCCAGAGCTTTCGTGTTACGCTGATGGACCTATTGTCGATCTAATAAGCGTTTAAATTTTTTGTCGATAGTCTCAAAACGAAGAGTAGAGCAACACTAGGGAGTGTTATATGGCTTTGCGGCAAAAGTTAATTTTTTCGGTACTATTCTCCGCGTTATTCGTATCTACGATTGGGTATTACGGCCTTCAATACTTTGCACAGCCTAAATACGACGCCTTTGAGCGCAGTCAACTGATTAAGGATGGTGATCGGCTGAGTGCGCTACTTGGGCAGGAGCTCTCGCAACTAGCAGGTGTTGCAAGGGACTGGGGCTATTGGGACGATACGTACGCTTTTGCCAGAGACAAGAACTCCGCCTATATCGCGACGAATTTGACCGATATGTGGCTTAACCACTACTCGGCAGATCTCCTCAGTGTTTATTCGGGCCAGGGCGGTTGGATTGAAACTGTTCATAACGGTGTTGTTGAAGCGACTGAGCTTGCTGAATACCCGTTTCTTGACAAACTTGCCAAGAATACTGGGAGCGGTTTCATATTGCAGGGCAAGAATTTGTGGATGTTTGGTGTCTCTGCAATTAAGGGAAGTGACGGATCACGCGATAGCGCGGGTCAGGTTGTTGTCGCGCGACAGATTGATGATCTTTGGCTCGAAGACATATCGCGACGTTTCAGTGCCCCGATAGCCCTCGAGTTCTTGAGTCAAGAAAGCCCTGAGACTGTTGTTTATGAAGACGAAAAAACTGCCTTTGTCAGGGTTGCTTTGGAGCCACTGAACTCTAGTCAAATCTCCCCAGTGTTATCAATTAAGGAGCTCCGCGAGCTCAACGCTGCGGTAAATGAGAGTGTTCTTATCGTTATAGTGTCGGTCTTTGCGGTATTTCTACCTTCTTGGTTTTGCTCTTACTTTTGTTGGAGCGAGCACTTGTACGCCCAATTAAACAGATACAGAACAACATATTAGCAGCTGTTGGCCCTAAAGCTATTTCGGTAATGGTCAAACGTAAGGATTGGTCCGAGCGCAACGAACTCCAGACATTACAGATATTGTCAGAAGAGGCCGCCAAGTTGATAGAGTCATCTCAACGATCGCTGCGTCTTGAGAGAGATAATTTTCAACATGAAAGCTTACATGATCCCTTAACAGGGCTTCAGAACCGCCGAGGGCTGGAGAAAGCGTTCCAGGCTCGATTCGCGCTTGGCATCGAACCCGTTTGTTGTGCAATCTTCGATCTTGACCACTTCAAAAAAGTAAATGACACATACGGACACGATTTTGGTGATCGCGTGCTCAAAGAGTTTGCGCTGATCGCTTCAGAACACATGTGGGAGGGATGTACGCTAAGCCGCACAGGCGGCGAAGAGTTTGTGGTGATAGGTCCGTTTCCGAAAAATCAGTCTCCAGGTGATATATTTGAATCACTGTTGACTGCTGTTGAGCAACGCCTTCATCAGCGCGTCGACATACCTCAAGCTATCACCGTATCCTGTGGCTATTTTCTCTCGCTTCCTGAGACTGAATACTTAATGGGTTCCTTTATGAGGCTCGCTGACCTAGCGCTTTACGATGCGAAGGTTTCAAGAAACTCTGTTGTTGGACTTAGGCAGGTATTGGACGATTTAGAATTATCCGACGGCAGTTCACTGCAAGATCTAATAGAGTCAGGTGCTCTGACTCGCTCAATCTCTAACAGCCAGCTTAGCTGCTTTTAATCTGTTAGCAACACAAGTCTTATCGAGGGAAGCTTCGAATAAGTCCAGCCTGCCTGTCAGTCCCGAAGGGCCAGCTCTGTGATACATATCTGCGTTGTTGAGCCTTTTGCTGAGGGCAAGTGGCCGGCATTCCGGGCTATTAGCTGAAGACTCGCCTAGTAGCTATGCATCACAGGGCTCACAGGGCTCACAGGGCTCGCCGAGACAGGTGGGATTTGTTCGTAGCTTCCTTAGAACTTGAGGTGTGAAACGCTTTAAGAAAAATTCCTAGTGTGTTGTACTTAGTCACACTGATTTTCGGCTGTTTTGGATCTGCCCTATGCCCATGCCTTTTACGCCAACCGCCGTGCGCGCTTTTGTCTGGCTGTTTTTGGTGGTGATTTCAAGCTCTTCTTGCGCGGAAAATATTCCCGTTAAATTGCAATTGGAGTGGAGCAATTTCATTGTAAACAGCGAGAAATTAGTAAATTTCTGTCGTAGGAAGAATAAATTGTTGTTTTTTGACTACTCTATCCGTTAAACACAAGGGACGGACTGTCCGGAGAAGCATAATGATAGTTAATCGAGTATCTGCTTTTTTAATCGCCTTGCT
>JABXHP010000201.1 GCA_013373575.1 Oceanospirillaceae bacterium
AAAGGCTCCACCTCGAGTGTTGCCATCACCTGAGCACGCACTTCTTCGCTCATTCCACCCGCGGCGAAAAACATCGCTTGAGACAACTGCCCCATAACAGTTGCGTACTGCACATCTTCGGGAGTCAGCAGACTCAAAACGTTACGGTAGCCATCCATCGCCTCAGGGTAGCGCCCCTGCCCCATGTAGGTGGAGGCTAGTATGTACCAACCTTCAGGGTTTTCTGGGTTACGCTCTAACTCGAGCTCTAACTGTGCCAGTGCCTCCTCAATAGTAGGCTCCCGACCATTGAAGGGGTCTTTCGGCATATTCAGTGCCATCTCGACTTCGGCAGAGCTACCGAGCTTCATGTAGAGCCCTAGAGAGGCTGCCGGCAGTATCAGAGCAACCAGCACAACCGTTACCAACTGCGATGATGTTAAGGTGTTTGCTGTGAGTGATGTAGGCTTATCGGCCAGGTCTATAAGAAGGTTCTTTTCCAGCTCGATCTTTAGAGCATCAAATTCAGCTTGCGCCATTGAACCACTTTGAAGCTCTTGTTCAAGTTCACCAAGGCGGTCATTAAAAACCGCTAGGTTGTCCTGCTGACGCGCTTCAGATAGTGCGTTTGCAGTCGCGTTCGCACGATAGCGCACCAGCGGAAGGAAGATAAATAGTAACGCCAGCAGAGTTAACGCAGCGATACTAATCCACAGTGTAATCATGCTTTAGTGTCCTTCTTTAGCAGCTCATCCAAGCGGGCTCTCTCATCACTCGTAAGTGCGAGGTTATCCCCGCCAGGTTTAGCCCGACGGTTGGCCTTACGCGTGTAAACAATCAACAAAATAATCAACGCACCCAACCCAAGCAGCAGGTAGGGGCCATACCACAGGAACCAAGTCTGAGAATTAACCTTGGGGCGATAGAGCACAAAGTCTCCATAGCGTGTCACCATGAAGTCGATGACCTCTGTGTCAGGCGCACCCGAATCGACCATTCGGTATACTTCGCGCCGTAGATCTTTGGCTATCGGCGAATCTGAGTCAGCGATATTCTGATTCTGACATTTTGGGCAGCGCAGCTCGGCAGTCAACTGCTGGAAACGCGCCTCATCAGCTGAGGATCTAAACTCATACGCGTCAATTGCCGACCAACTGAACGGTGCGACGAGCAACAACAGCATTAGCAATCTACTCATTAGGCACCAGCTCCCTGCACCTGCTGCATAATCTCTTCGAGGCTCTTCCAAACTTTCGCATCAACCGCACCGACATGGCGATAACGAATGGTCCCCTGCGCATCAATGACATAGGTTTCAGGCGCTCCATAGACCCCTAGATCCAAACCCAAGCGACCCTCCTGATCGAGAATGACCTCACGATAGGGGTTGAGGTAGCGCTGTAGCCAAGCAGTCGCTTTTACCGGTTCATCTTTGTAGTTGATGCCGTAGATGGTTATACCCTGCTGCGCCAACTGATTAAGGAATGAGTGCTCCTCTTTACACGTTGGGCACCAGGTCGCCCAAACGTTCACTAGTGCAACCTCACCCTTGAGATCAGCAGCGCTTAGCTTGCGCTCAGGCTCTGTGAGCGAGGGCAACTCGAACGCCGGCATAGGCCGGTCAACCAAAGCAGAGGGGATCTCACGTGGATCGAGGTAGAGCCCCTTCCAAAGAAAAAAGCCCATACCGATGAACAGTGCCAGCGGGATAAAGAGCAGTAACTTACGCATTCACTGTCTCCTGCTTGGCAGCTCGGCGCGCCTGCTTACGGTAACGCGGATCACTCGCCGCGAGGAAACCGCCAAACATCATCATTAGACCACCCAACCACAGCCAGCGCACATAGGGTTTGAACTGGAGTCGAATAGCCCAGGCGCCACCCTCAAGCTCTTCACCGAGGGCCACATAGAGATCACGAAACAGGCCCGGATCTAGGTCGGCTTCAGTCATAACGTTACCGCGCGCCGTGTACAAGCGTTTTTCAGGATACATCACTGTGTAAGGCTTATCTTTGTAGAGCACTCGCAGGGTCGCTTTGTCAGAGGTGAAGTTAGGCCCCTCGACATGCTGTGTACCTTCAAAGATAAATGTGTAGTCACCAACTCTCTGACTCTCGCCAGGAGACATACGCAGATCTCGCTGCTCATTGAAAGCAGAGACCATAGCAATACCCACTGCCAATACAGCGACACCCAGGTGCGCCATCTGCATGCCGTAGTAACTGCGCGGCAGTTTTTTGAGGTTTTCCCACACAGAGCTGGAGCGACGACGCACGCGTTGCGAAATGTCTGTTAAAGCCATATTGAGCAGCCAGAACGCGAGAATGACTCCGGTGTAGGTCCAAAGAGTGGCTTCGCCTTCCCGCCAAAACAGTGTTAATACACCCAGTACTACGGCAGCCACAAAGGGTAATACCAGCTGCTTGACGAGGGGCTTACCATCCTGACGGCGCCAGCGTGTAACAGCACCGATTCCGAGGAAAAACATCAACAGAGCACCAACAGGCACTGAGAGCGCATTAAAGTAGGGAGGTCCAACAGAGAGCTTACCCATACCAAGCGCATCAATGAGCAGCGGGTAGAGTGTACCTAGGAGTACCGTAAAGCAAATCACGGCTAGCAGCACGTTGTTGACCAACAGCATGGTTTCGCGTGAAACCAGACCGAAACTCGATTCGCTCTTGACCTCTGAGGCACGCAGAGCGTAGAGCAGTAGCGAACCACCGATGACAACCGCAAGGAAAACCAGAATAAAGAAACCACGCTCTGGGTCTGTAGCGAAGGCGTGGACCGATGTAAGTACACCTGATCGAACAAGGAAAGTTCCCAAAAGACTTAGTGAGAACGCGAAGATGGCCAAGAGCACGGTCCAGCTTTTAAATACGCCACGTTTCTCGGTGACTGCGAGACTGTGAACCAAAGCGGTACCAACGAGCCAAGGCATAAGCGAAGCGTTCTCAACCGGATCCCAGAACCACCAGCCGCCCCAGCCAAGTTCGTAGTATGCCCACCAGCTTCCCAGGGTGATACCCAGAGTTAAGAATGCCCAGGCTATGTTAGTCCAGGGACGCGACCAACGCGCCCACGCAGCATCGAGTCGACCACTGAGCAGCGCAGCAATAGCAAAGGCGAAGGCTACGGAGAACCCCACATACCCCATGTAGAGCATGGGTGGATGTACTATTAAGCCGAAATCCTGCAGCAGCGGGTTAAGATCGGCACCCTCTGCTGGCGAACGCGGAAGCAACCGCTCAAATGGGCTTGAAGTAAGCAGAGTGAATAACAAAAAGCCTGTGAGCACGATTCCGAGAACACCTAGAACGCGCCCTAGTATGTCCGCTGGCAGATCATCGCTTTTAAGTGCGACAGCTAGTATCCAGCCTGCAAGGGTTAACACCCATAACAGCAGCGAACCCTCATGACCGCCCCAAACAGCGCTAATCTTGTAGTACCAAGGCAGCGCTGTATTGGAGTTATTGGCTACATAACTCACACTGAAGTCATTCACCAGGAACGCATGCGTAAGAATAACGAAACTGATAGCAATGAAGAAAAATGCACCAACACTCAAAGGCTTGGCGAAACTGATCCACAAAAGATTACCGCGATGTGCGCCCACCATAGGAATGGTTGAAAGCAGCACGCTTAAAATCAGCGCTAACACTAGCGCGTAGGTACCAAGCTCTGGAATCACTTATTGAACTCCTGTCCCGATGGTTTTGGCATCTTTCCAGCCTTCTCAAGCGCCTCAGCAACTTCTGGGGGCATGTAGTTCTCATCGTGCTTTGCCAACACCTCTACCGCTTGCAGTTTACCTGAAGCATCCATCTCCCCCTGAGCCACAATACCCTGACCTTCCCGGAATAGATCAGGAAGAATCCCGGAGTAAACCACAGGGACTTTATTCTCAAAGTCTGTCACTTCAAACTCTACGCGCAGGCTTTTGTTGTCGCGTTTGACACTGCCTTCAACGACCATGCCACCGGCACGAATACGGGTACCGACTGGCGCTTCACCCTGCGCGATCTGTGTTGGCGAGTAAAACAAATTAATGTTCTGGCTCAGAGCAAACAACGTAAGACCGACCGAAACGCCCACCCCACCGAGGATAAACAGAACAATTAATAGACGCTTTTTGCGTTTTGGATTCACGCTGAGCCCTCCTCACGACGCAAACGGCGACGAAGATCTTGTTTAATCGATTTACCTTGCTGCACAGGCAACACAAGACTGAGCAAAATGGTTACCAAGCCCAGACCGTAACAGAGCCATACATAGAGACCATGTCCGCCCATATCTAAGAAATCGGCAAAAGATTCAAAAGCCATGACTGCTCCATCCTAACTAAATGTCGCTCACCCTAGGCAAGTAAGCTGACTTATGCCTTAACGCTTAATAGCTCTTTCACCCAAGAGGCTCGTCGCTCGCGCACCAGAATCTCGTTGCGAAGTCGAAGCATGAGAGCCAAGCCAAATATTGTGTAAAAACCTATCACCATAACCAATAATGGCATCCACATCTCCGCCGGCATAGCGGGTTTCTCAGTGAGTTTGAACGTTGCCGGCTGATGGAGGGTATTCCACCATTCAACTGAATATTTGATGATCGGAATATTCACCAGCCCCACAAGGGCAAGTACAGCTGTCGCCTGCGCCGCTGTTGTTTCGCTCTCAATTGCAGAGTTCAGCGCAATAACACCCAGGTAGAGGAACAGCAGCACCAACATGGAAGTTAGCCGAGCGTCCCACACCCACCACGAACCCCAGGTTGGCTTACCCCAGATAGCACCCGTGAGCAGTGCCAAAACAGCAAGTGAGGCGCCAATAGGCGCGACTGACTTGGCCACCATATCGGCAACCTTCATTTTCCAAATCAGACCTATGGCTCCAGCAATTGCCATCAGCATGTAGAAGGACTGCGCCAGTATTGCCGCAGGCACATGCAAATAGATAATCCGGAAACTATTGCCTTGCTGATAATCAGCAGGCGCAAAAGCGAGCCCCCAAATAGAGCCTGCGACAACAAGAGTGATTGAGATCGCCGCAAACCAAGGGATCAGTTTGCCGATAAACTGATAACACCAGCGTGGCGACGCCAACTGAAAAAACCACCGCGGTAACCATTTAACTGCCATATCAACTATCCACTCACTGAAATACGTAAAGCCGCGCCTGTGGCCAGAGGCGCAAGTGCCAGCGCAAGTGCTAGCAACGCCCCCAACAACGCGAAGTAACCACCTAAAGGCAAGCCAGTAATGGCAGCCTGCACCGCGCTTGAACCGAAGATCAAAACCGGTATGTAGAGTGGCAGAACCAATAATGAGATCAATACTCCACCGCGTCGCAATCCGACCGTCAGTGCGGCACCAATCGCACCGATAAGCGAAAGCGTTGGCGTACCCAAAAGCAGGCTTAACATCAATCCAGGCATACCCTCTGCCGGAAGAAATAGCATAATCGCCATAATCGGAGCTACTAGGGTTAGCGCCAGACCCGACATAAGCCAGTGCGCGGTTACCTTCGCCAGTACAACCATGAATAGGGGCTGAGGGCTAAGCAGCAGCTGCTCCAGAGAGCCATCCTCAAAGTCCGCCTTAAAAAGTGACTCTAACGAAAGCAGGGTCGACAGTAGTGCTGCGACCCAAATAAGGCCCGGGGCCAGCTCAGCCAGAAATAGCGGTTCTGGGCTTACTCCTATGGGAAATAGCGTCACCACTATCAAAAAGAAGATTAGCGGGTTCACTAACTCGCTTTTGCGGCGAAACGCCAATACGAGGTCGCGCTTGAAAGTCTGAGCAAACA
>JABXHP010000218.1 GCA_013373575.1 Oceanospirillaceae bacterium
GGCAGCTACCGCCTTGGAGAGGCAGCTATCGCAGCACTGTTACTACTAATGGTCTGTGCACTCCTGCTGTTAGTATTAGAGAAATCCCACCGCCAACATAAGGTGTAACGCGTGACACTCAGGGTTGAGAAACTTCGAATCTACTATCCAGACTGGCAGAGAGAGTACGATCTGATTGCAGAACAGGGTGAGCGACTCGCGCTTAAGGGCCCCAGTGGCATGGGAAAAACGACTCTGCTCATGGCTCTTGCAGGCTTTATTGCTCCTATCTCAGGCAGTGCAAGCTGGTTGGGTAATGATCTACTCGCGCTACCGCCAGAGAAGCGCCCTATCGCCATGCTATTTCAGGATGACAATCTGTTTGAACATCTAAGTGTGGCGCAAAATTTGAGACTCGGGCTTACACAAGAGGCGTTCAGCGAACAACTCCCTCGCGCCCTATCTCGCTTGGGCCTACAAGACCAGCTAAGCAAGAGACCGGGGCAACTCTCGGGTGGTCAGAGACAGCGAGTGGGTCTAGTGCGCACGCTGTTGCGCCCTGAGCCTTTGGTTATTCTTGATGAGCCTTTTGCTCAGCTCGATGCAGAGACACGAACGCTAGCGATAGGGTTCACCCTAGAGCAGGTAGTGCACAGCAATAAAACGCTACTGCTCATTACCCATCAGGATGAGGATATAGCAGCGCTCGCTACACGAACGCTACACCTAGATTCCCAGGAGGCATAAGAAACCTCGGGAGTGCAATCTGAGAAAGCCAACCGCAGATCGCATCCCCAAAGAGGCGTCGAGTCGCCCTCTAATAAGGCATTAGCACCGTGGACCCAGTTGTTTTACGGGACTCAAGGTCAACGTGAGCCTGCGCCACGTCAGCGAGTGCGTAGGTCTGATTCACTTCAATCTTCACCTCACCGCTCAGAACCCGGTTAAACAGATCCTCACACATAGCCTCCAGTAAAGGACGTTCGCTTACGTAAGCGAAGAGCGTGGGTCGTGTCACCTTAAGCGAACCTTTCGCGGCCAGCGTGGCTATATTAAGCGGTGCAACCGGACCTGTAGCATTACCGAAGCTCACCATCGTGCCGCGTGGCGCCAAACAGTCGAGTGAGCCGTCAAAGGTATCCTTACCGATCGAGTCATACACAACATTTACACCCTTGCCATCGGTGAGCTCTCGCGTGCGAGCTACAAAATCCTCTTCGGTGTAAATAATGCACTCGTCACACCCATAGGATTTAGCCAGCGCCGCCTTCTCTGCCGAACCCACAGTGCCTATAACTCGCGCACCAAGCGCTTTAAGCCACTGCACCGCAATCAGTCCCACACCACCTGCGGCGGCGTGCAACAACACCTGATCGCCGGCTTTTACCTGATAGCTATCAGTAACCAAATATTGAACCGTGAGCCCCTGCAGCATCATGCCAGCGGCCTGCTTAAAGCTGATACCCTCGGGGAGCTTAACCAGGATCTCCTGAGGTACCACACGTTTCTGAGCGTAGGCGCCGAGCGGGCGATTGGCGTAAGCGACACGATCACCCACGGCAACAAGATCAACACCTTCCCCGATCGCCTCTACTACCCCAGCCCCTTCCATACCGAGAGACCCCGGCATCTCCTGCGGATATAGGCCCGTGCGGAAATAGACGTCGATGTAGTTTAGACCTACGGCCTCTTGTTTAATCAGCACCTCACCGGGCCCTGGAGCCCCCACTTCAACATCGACCCACTGCATCACTTCAGGGCCACCATTAGTTTCGATTCTTATAGCTTTTACTGTCTCTGACATTGGTCTCTTTCCATTAATTGGCACAAGCGTAAGTTAGGGAAGCCCAATCGCTCACCCAATCCTTACCTTTGGCTCTGGGATTAGATGTGTCCTCAATATGGACAACATTAAGTAAAAACGGACCTTCGCCCGCTGGGAACTCAACATATCCCTGTGCGTCGACCCGTTGCTGCTGAACCTCTTCGCTCCCTTGGCGGAACCGTCTAACCAAGTGCCCCTCAAGTGGGGCGCCTTGATAGAGTGCGCGAAACCTAGCTGGCTGGTTACAGTTCAAAAAGCCTGTATCCGGCACGAGCTCGATACGCATCCCGAGCGGTTCATTGAGCCATTTAGGCTCCTCTGGCCCGCTCCAGCTCAGCGCTTTGGCATGCCGGTAGTAACTCTCCGTGGCGTCTTTCAGACCCTTACCCTGATCCTGATACCACTGCAGCACCCACTCTAGGCCCTCATCCTTGAGATAGTTGCTGAACTTTTCCGTGTCTCTGAAACGGATGTTGAAGTCGTTACTGGTGTATGCAACCCAGGTCGCCCGCCCCTCAAGTTCGAGTGTTACAGCGGGCTTATCTCCCGTGACTGCATTTATTGGGCTGATACCCGCATCAGTGCGTTTAATAAACGCCTCTGTCTCGCGCTCTATATACGGGTAGGCCCTGCCGTTAAAGTACTGACCGATACGAATTTCAAAACCAACAGTGCTGTTTTCAGGCGCAATAAAGCGATCAGGCTCAAGCCAGAACTCATGTGCGCTGACACTCTGAAGATTTAACGTTAGTATCAGTGTTCCAAATGATGCGAATCGTCGTATCGATGATGATTTCAAAACAGTCTCCGCCAATAAGGAAGTTCGATGCAGCGCTTTACTTTAGCAGCTTTATTTACGCTACTGCTCACTACGCTCTCTCATGCCCATGAGATTACACCAACGATCATAAACGCTGAAATAGCGGAAGATAACTCTTTTCAGCTTCAACTCGATACAAATCTCGAGGCGCTCATGCTCGGCGTCGGTTCAGCCCATGAAGATACCGACGACTCTCCGCTAGCGAAAGAGTACAACGCCCTGCGTGCGACCCCTGCGAAAGAGCTAGAGCTGCAGGCCAAGAACTTTGCCAAGGCACTACCAAATGAACTCAAGTTCGTTGATAGCACGGGTGAACCAATCGCACTCTCGTTCGAACTAAAGCAGTTGACCATAACGGAGAACAGTGACCCAGAGATAGCACGAGAGTCTATCTTGCGCTATCAGGCTGTTCCTAGCCAGCCAATCGAGGCTTTAGCGGTCAGCTGGCCAGAGCAGCTCGGTAATTTAATTTTTCGCCTCACTGCTGGAGGGGAGCTGAAAGCGGGGCTCTACGTCATGGCGGGCGAGCAGTCCGATCTGATCGAAATCGGAGCCAGCGGAACACAGAGCCAAAGTTTTCTGGACTACATCATCATCGGCTTTGAGCACATCATTCCTCTTGGGCTCGACCATATACTCTTCGTTATTGGTATCTATCTACTTAGCCAAGCTTGGAGAGCACTGCTCTGGCAGGTAAGCGCTTTCACGCTAGCCCATACGATCACTCTAGCGCTCGCTACCCTCGGATTAGTAAATGTTTCGCCAAGTATCGTGGAGCCGCTTATTGCACTCTCAATCACCTATGTCGCTATCGAAAACCTCTTTCACCACAGCCTCAGCAAGGGGCGTATTGCTCTTGTCTTTGGATTCGGTCTGCTACACGGCTTGGGTTTTGCCGGTGTGCTCGGTGAGATCGGCTTGAACCCCGACGCCTTCATCACCAGTTTGATCGCCTTCAATGTCGGGGTTGAGCTCGGACAACTGGCTGTGATTGCACTGATGTTCGCTCTGCTGGGCTTCTGGTTAGGAAAAACGAAATACTGGGAACGCTGGGTACGCATACCACTGAGCTTGGTAATAGCACTAATAGGTGCTTACTGGTTCGTAGAGAGGATTATGTAGGGCTAAAAGCGGGTTTGCTATCTTTGCAGCTAGATGTGTCAGATAGCAAACCCTCGCGAACTCTTGCCCCCCTTGGCCCGAGGGATTATTCAGAGGCCGACTTGATCGAGGCCCTCTTCTAGCATCTTCAAGGTGCGCTCAACATTCATCAATTTATCGATGCCAAACAGCCCGATACGGAAGGTCTTGAACCCCTCAGGCTCATCAACTTGAAGCGGCACACCCGCTGCGATCTGAAATCCTGCCTTGGCAAACCGCGATCCGTTTTGGATCTCAGCCTCCTGTGTGTAAGAGACAACCACACCTGGTGCACCGAACCCCTCAGCGGCAAGGCTTTTAACGCCGCGGGCCGCCAACAGGGCACGAGCCTTATCGCCAAGCTCTTGCTGTGCAGATTTAAGCTTGGCGAAACCATAACTCTGAGCCTCTGCCATTACGTCTCTTAGCTGACGCAGACCGTCAGTCGGCATCGTCGCGTGATACGCGTGTGCACCGGACTCGTAGGTCTCCATAATCTGCGTCCACTTCTTCAGATCAATGGTAAAACTGCTGCTTGATGTCTCATCAAGACGAGCACGCGCCCTGTCACTCATCATCACCAGACCACAGCAAGGGGAGCCGCTCCAGCCCTTCTGTGGTGCGCTAACAAGCACATCGACACCACAGCTCTGCATATCCACCCAGATAGTCCCAGACGCGATACAGTCCAATACAAAAAGCGCCCCGACTTCGTGTGCTGCATCAGCCACAGCCTTGATGTAGGCATCCGGCAGAATCATCCCGGCCGATGTCTCCACGTGCGGCGCAAATACGACCCTAGGGCGCTCCAGACGAATCGTCTCTACAACCTGCTCAACCGGCATAGGGGCTAGCTGAGACTCCGCCTCAGCAGACTCAAACTGCGCTTTACAGATCAACTCTTCACGCGGAATCTGCCCCATTTCAAAGATCTGCGTCCAACGGTAACTGAACCAGCCATTACGAATGACTAGAACCTTTTGGTCTGTCGCAAATTGACGCGCTACAGCCTCCATACCGAAGGTTCCGCTGCCGGGCACAATCGCAACTGAAGCGGCGTTGTAAACCGTTTTCAGCTGGGAGGAGAGGTCACGCATGACTTGCTGAAACGCTCCTGACATGTGGTTGAGCGAGCGGTCAGTGTAAACAACCGAGAACTCTAACAAGCCCTGCGGATCTATATCGGGAAGTAAACCGGACATACTATCACCATCTTTTAAATTATCGTTATATTTGAGTTTTTACCGTATCTGGGTCAGCGCCAGCAAGCGCTATTCGCAGGCTAGCGGCGGCGGCGGGGAAATCAAACTGAGCGACGGATGCAGTTATCTGTGAAAGCAACTCTGGTGAGGCTCCATCTATCTGGCGCTGCATCAACTCTTCGACCCTCACCGGGTCACACTCCAGAATCGCCTCGAGTAGCTCAGCCATAGATATAGAAGGCTTATCATCCGGTTTACTCTCCGCGGCGGGTGATTGTTCGCTAAGCCAGACCTGAATTGCACCTAATGAGCTTTTTTGTAAATCAGAAAGCTCTACTGCGAGCTCTTTTATAGTCGACACACTATGCTGTGGACTACCCTCACGCAACTCCATCTCAAGCGCTCTAGCGCTCTCTGCCAAGCGTTCCAAACCCAGCACTGCAGCAACACCCTTGAGCTTATGCGTCTGCTGCATCGCTACCTCAAGCTCCTTGTTATCGATGAGTTTCAGAATAAAACTGTCATCGGCGTATTGCCGCAGGAAGGAATAGAGCTGGTTAATGAAGTTACCGCGATTCGACCAGCGATCTAGTGCAAACCTTAGATTAAATAGCGCGCCCTCGGAATTGGA
Source organism: Oceanospirillaceae bacterium (assembly GCA_013373575.1). GTDB lineage: Bacteria > Pseudomonadota > Gammaproteobacteria > Pseudomonadales > Balneatricaceae > Marinobacterium_E. The sequence continues at coordinate 5,598 of JABXHP010000218.1, forward strand.
AGGCTCATTAATAGTGCTGGAGCTCTCGGTTACCTTGCTCTCTTTTCGCAACACTCGTTCAACGGCGTCAACAAGTTGATCGATATTGAAGGGTTTCTCAAGATAACCCTCCATGCCTGCAGCTCTCGCTTTAGGCGCAGTAATATCTGACATCCCTGCCGAGACACCGATAACAGGTGGTTCGCTCCCATTTTGTAGCCGGTGAATCTGTTGGGTCAATTCAAAACCATCCATCTCAGGCATCTGAATATCGCTGAGCACCAAATCAAAGCTCTCCGCGTTACCCAGAAGTGCAAGCGCACTCTCAGCACTACTTGCGGTGACCACCTCAGCGCCGACATCGGCCAACATACCGACCAATAGATCGAGATTGATCTCGGAATCGTCAACACAGAGAACCCTTAAGCCTGCTAGAGACGCGCCGGTACGAGCGTTACTCGGCTCAGATGTATCCATTTCTCCAGCTAGATTTTCTAACAGGGATCGAGAATTCAGGGGTTTGCGCAGGAATCCGTTGACGAAATGGCTCAGCGCTGAATCTAACTCTTCGCGATTATGGCTGCTCAATACCAAGATCCGTAGATCGCTCGACGCGGATTGACGAATCTGTTGCGCTAGCTCTAAACCATTCATGCCTGGCATATAGAAGTCCATCAACAGGAGGTCGTAACCTTCTGGAGAACGAAGTAGCTCATTCAAAGCCTCTGCTGCGGATTCGACCGTCGTTGCAGACCAGCCTAACTCAAGCACTACATTAGCCGCATCAAGTCTTGCCGTTGCAGAGTCATCGACAATTAGAACCCTCAGCCGATCCTCATCTTTGAAGTGAGACTCCTCTACCTGACTCTTCTCTAACCTGAGGACAAAACTAAAACTTGACCCCACACCGGGTGTTGAGACGACTTCGACCTCTGAGCCCATCAGCCGCAAAAGGCTATCCACAATTGTCAAACCGAGGCCGGTTCCCCCATACTTTCGCGAAGTTGAGGCATCGGCTTGAGAGAATGGTTCGAACAGCACACTGAGTTTATCAGCGGGTATTCCAACACCTGTATCTGTTACAGAGAAGCGAAGCTGTACCTGATTGCCAATTCGATCCGCAGCGAGAGCCTCTATAGAGAGTTCTATTTCACCCTTGGCTGTAAATTTAGTCGCATTTGCAAGAAGGTTTAACAGCACTTGGCTCAAACGAGTGGGATCACCGCGCAGATAGCGCCAAGTTCGGTCAATTGTGGGAAGGGTGAATTTTAGCGATTTGTTAGCCAATAGCCCTTCCATTGCAGCCGCGAGATCATCCACGACGGCTTGTAGGTCAAAGGTAAAATCCTCGATCTCCAGCGCATTGGACTCTACTTTAGATATTAAAAGTATATCATTGATTATATTGAGAAGATTTTTTCCTGATTTGCCTATTTTTTGAATCGTACTCTTGCCGGGACCGACAGCGGTTTGGCGCAGCAAAATGTCGGTCAACCCCAAAATGGCGTGTATAGGCGTACGTATCTCATGGCTCATATTGGCCAGAAAAAGATCTTTGGCTCGATTTGCTCTAAAGGCCTCGTCGCGCGCTATTTGCAACTCTTTGCGAACAGCTGCGGCTTCGCTAACATCCTGCACAGCACCTTCTGCGTAAGCAAGATCGCCACAGTTTCTGACGAACTCACCCCTCCAATGTAGAGCGCGCTCCACACCCTTGACTTGGAACCGCACCTCGGTATCAAACGGTCTGCCTTCAATAGCTCGCTTCCATGCCGTTTCGAAAACACTACGATCGTCGTCAATAATAAGAGCGGCCACATCAGATAGGCTCAAATGAGAGGCTCGCGTGGCACCGAGTATCGCGCAAAATTCCGCGGAGCCAATAAACTGATTTGAGAGCGGGTTGAACTGCCAATTACCGACATGAACCACCTGCTGAGCGCGATTCAACGCGGCATTTTTCTGAGCAAGATCTGAGGACGGTTTATGCCCCTCGTGCTCCCGAGATTCATGCCGCCTAGGTGGTGACAAAGAGTCTCCATTCACCCAAGAGACAGGCAGAAGCTGGTGCATATCCACCCGTTTTGAGTGTGTACCGGTGAGTTGAGCCAGCAGCTGTTTAGCCAACAGCCTGCCGACAAGCTGCAGATCGAACTCTACGGTTGCGAGCCGCGGCCTGCTATTCGCACCAGCTTCAGAGTTACCGTAGCCTACAACTGAAATATCGATACCGGGCTTAAGTCCCAGATCGAGGCACGAGTACATCGCCCCCATCGCCATCTCGTCGGTACCACAGACAAGCGCGCTTGGAGGTGGATCCTGCTGCAGCAGGTAGCCCGCCATGACGCTGCCCATCGCGAAGGTGGGTTCACCATTTAAAATGAGATCATCATCAACCTTTAATCCTGCTTGCAGCAGCGCAGTTTTGTACCCCTCGGCACGAAATTCAGCGTAGGAGTATTCTGCGGGGCCATTAAGTAAGGCAATACGCTGATGCCCTAGGTCAATACACTTTCTCGTGGTCAACCAGAACGCTGCGCGATTGTCTATATCCGTCCACCGCTCAGAGCCGGAGTCGGCGTTATGCCCAAAGATTACGAAGGGAATAGCGCGCCTGCGAAGAAGCACAAAGACCGGTTCATGCTGCAAAACGCGAGCAAGAATAATCCCGCTGGGCTGTACCTGAGCGAGGTGGGCTTCAAAGGACTCTAAATCGGTAGAGGTCTCATTATCACGCAGTCGGAAAATATTGAGTTCAAACCCTTCAGCAGCCAGCTCGGACTCCAGTGTACCGATAAGATTGAGGCTGTACTGGCTTTTGCCATGCATATCCTCCCAGTCCTGTGGGACCAAGAGAGAGATTGGAGGAAGAGTATAGTTTGGCGGCATTTTTATAAGCTTATAACTATCGGGTCGTTTCAGTCTAACCCAGTTTACCCCCTCAATATAGTCGGCCGAGCTACTCGATAGTGTTCGTCAGTGCCCGCAAAAATCCCAATGCCGATGCCGCACTCATTTGAGTAGGGTCAAACTGCCCCGAGGTGCTGTACTTTAGAATCAGTTCCCTTGAGATCGCAGTATCTGGCACATACCCCATCGCCCAACTCGAAAACGCCCGCTCGCTGATTTCAGAATAATCGATGATGAACGGCTCCGCGTGACGAGAATCCCGAGTAATCTTGTTATACAACTGATTAACCTGCTCACGACTCCCCTCAAGACACTGAAGAAAGTGATGATGACTGAAGCAGAGAAGGCCTGTGATCTCCGCGCGCGAATTATTGGCCCGACTAGCCGCAAGAATACTCTCGATATCCTCGCGCGTCAGGCTATCTATTTTGTAGCTGGCGTATATTGCTCTAATTAATTGCATAACCCACTCCCGCTTTTTATTTCAGCCTAGGCGGGTCAGAAAATTCAGCAACAGAAAAGGGATTAAAAATATTTATGACCAACCCTTGCCCGATAGCGAAAGCACACAGAACATTGTGGTTACTTTTGTGTAATTGGCGACAAATATTTGAAAAATTAAGACATTTGCCTTTTTCGTGACCTTTTTTACAGGACAGAAGTGACATTAGCGTCTCACTACCAGTCATCACTATTCTCCAAGCCGAGACAGTGGATTTGCCAATATGTGAATCAGTGCATAAACCTATAGCTAAACCACATTTATCCCCTGAGGTGAAAGATGAGCAGTATCCCTCTACCGAGCACGCTTACGATTCAGAGTGTCGCTGCAGACCATGCCCGGCTTAGTGAGCTCCTAGAAAGTGTTGAGTCTCCAGTCACAATTGATGCCTCTTCAATTGAAGAGATAGACACTGCTGGCATGCAATTAGTGCTCTCTCTGGTTAATCAACTTCATTCACAGTCGTTCGATACTCAGTGGCAGTCACCAACGGATGTGCTGTTGCATACCGCAGATGTGCTGGGTATGAGCGAAGCATTAGCGCTGCCAAGCTCGACCTAAGGAGGTCCCCATGGCAACAATTCTGGTAGTCGATGATTCAACATCAGTTCGCAATATGGTCGCCTTCACGCTTAAAGAGGAGGGCTACGATGTAATTGAAGCGGAGGATGGCAAGGATGCACTAGGCAAAGCCAGCGCTCCCGGTATCTCTCTAGTGCTCTCGGATGTGAATATGCCAAATATGGATGGCATTACGCTCTGTGGTGAGTTGCGGAAACTTCCCGCCTATAAATTCACCCCGATATTAATGCTCACAACTGAGAGCTCTGATGCGATGAAACAGAAGGGAAAGGATGCTGGTGCCACGGGATGGCTGGTAAAGCCGTTTAACCCCGAGAAACTGATCAGCACCATAAAGCGTGTGATCAAGTAGGTATTTTATGAGTGTCGACCTAAGTCAATTCGTCGCCGCGTTCCTTGAGGAGAGCTACGAAGGCTTGGATATTATGGAATCCAGCCTACTCGAGCTAGACAGCGCTGACGTAGAGACCATCAACTCTATCTTCAGAGCTGCTCACTCCATAAAGGGCGGGGCTGGCACCTTCGGTCTCGATGAGGTCGCCAACTTTACGCATATTGTCGAGACCATTCTTGATGCGCTGCGCAGTGATGAGATGGAGACCTCTCCAGATCTCGTCAATCTTCTGCTTGAATCAGTGGATTGTATTCGCGCGCTGCTAGCAGCATCACAGGGAGGAGACGCAGCTGACCCTAGTGTTATTGAAGATGTTCACAACCGGTTGAAGGCGGTTATGGGTCAAAACAGTGCCGCTGCAAAGGACACAGTCTCAAGCTCAGCGACTGAAACGACAGAGAAGGTTTGGGAGATACAATTCATACCCAATGCCAATATGCTCGCGCAAGGGCATCGTCCTGAGGCGATGTTCTCTGCGCTCAGCGAGCTCGGGGTTATTGAGACAAA
>JABXHP010000039.1 GCA_013373575.1 Oceanospirillaceae bacterium
CACCCTCCAGGCCTTATTGCCGACGGTCGCGACATGGGAACTGTCGTCTTCCCGCAAGCGGCCCTTAAAATCTATCTCGATGCGAGTGCGGAAGAACGTGCGCAACGTCGTTATAAGCAGTTGATAGATAAGGGAGTGGGTGCTAGCCTTGAAGATATATTGCAGGACTTGCTGGCCCGCGATGATCGGGATATGAACCGGTCTGTCTCTCCGCTAAAGCCTGCTGATGACGCCATTAGGCTGGATAGTACCTCGATGACAATAGAAGAGGTGCTAGCTGCCATACTGGAAGAAGCCCGACACAGAGGGGTGCGGTAGCCCCAAATTGAGGTTTAAAAATGAGCGAGAGTTTTGCTGACCTGTTTGAAGAGAGCCTGCAACAGGTAGAGATGACACCCGGTGCCATTATCACTGCCACCGTGATTTCGATTGAAAATGACTTTGTTGTCGTCTCCGCGGGATTGAAGTCCGATGGTGTTATCCCGGTCGAACAGTTCCGTAATGAGGCTGGGGAGATCGAGGTGCAGGTGGGCGACGAGGTGCGTGTTGCGCTTGAGTCGTTCGAAGATGGCTTTGGCGAAACAAAGCTCTCGCGCGAGAAAGCTAAGCGAGCAGAAGCTTGGCTTGTTCTCGAATCTGCTTTTGAGAAGGGCGAGGTGGTTACAGGTCGTATTAGCGGTCGAGTACGCGGCGGTCTCACCGTGGACCTTAACGGTATCAACGCCTTCCTTCCGGGCTCGCTGGTGGATATGCGCCCACTGCGTGACACCTCACACCTTGAGAACCAAGACCTTGAGTTCAAACTCGTCAAGCTAGATCAGCGCAGCAACAACATCGTTGTATCTCGCCGTGCGGTACTTGAAGAGGCAAACAGCGAAGACCGCGAAAAGCTCTTGGCTCAGATGGAAGAGGGTGCAGTACTCAAGGGTGTGGTGAAAAACCTTACCGACTACGGTGCCTTCATCGATCTTGGTGGTATCGATGGTCTATTACACATCACCGATATCGCTTGGAAACGTGTTAAACACCCAAGCGAAGTGCTCAATGTTGGCGATGAGATCGATGTCAAAGTACTGAAGTACGATGCCGAGCGTCAGCGCGTTTCCTTGGGCGTGAAACAACTTCAGGATGATCCATGGACTGCGATGGCGAGCCAGTTTGCCGTAGGATCTCGTATCAAGGCACGTGTTACCAACCTTACAGATTACGGCTGCTTTGCTGAGATCGGTGAGGGTGTTGAGGGTCTGGTTCACGTCTCTGAAATGGATTGGACCAACCGTAATATTCACCCGTCGAAGGTTGTACAGGTCGGCGACGAGGTCGAGGTTCAGGTTCTCGATATCGACCAGCAGCGCCGCCGTATTTCACTGGGTATCAAACAGTGCAAGGACAACCCATGGAACACCTTCGCAGCGATGCACAACAAGGGCGACAAGGTTAGCGGAGCTATCCGCTCTATCACCGATTTCGGTATCTTCATTGGTCTCGATGGTGGTATCGACGGTCTGGTACACCTCTCAGATATCTCTTGGGATCAGCCAGGCGAAGAGGCGGTGAAAGCCTACTCTAAGGGTGAGGTGATCGAAGCGGTTGTGCAGTCGGTAGATGCAGAGCGTGAACGCATCTCACTGAGCATTAAAGCGATGAGTGGTGATGACTTTAGCGGTTACGCTGACTCGCATGGTAAAGGCACGGTTGTGACGGGAACAGTCACAGCCGTCGATGCACGTCAGGCGAGCGTTGAGCTAGCAGACGGTGTCGAAGGCGTGCTAAAGGTCGCTGAGTTTGCTGTAGGTCGCACTGAGGATCTATCAGCTGAGTTGAAAGTGGGTGACAGTGTTGAAGCGATGATCATTAATGTGGATCGTCGCAATCGTAACATCGTACTCTCCATTAAACAGCTGGAGTCTAAACAACACTCGGAAGCGCTGCAGGCTGTGCAGCAGCAGAGCACTGAAGAGACAGGACCCACCACGATAGGTGACCTGATTAAGCAGCAGATGGACAAGAAAGATTCCTAATCTTAACGCACGAGGCACCTACTGGGTGCCTCGAACGCCTCTGGATCCTGGAGCGGGCATGACGAAATCTGAGTTGATTGAACAACTGATAGATAAACACCCTGAGTTATCGGTAAAGGATGTCGAGCTGGCGGTAAAAATTATGCTCGAGCACATGACTGAAACGCTTTCTCAAGGTGAGCGGATTGAGATTCGCGGGTTCGGTAGTTTTTCGCTACATTACCGCGCACCGCGGGTTGGGCGAAACCCAAAAACTGGCGAGTCTGTTTCGCTTCCAGCGAAGTTTGTGCCGCATTTCAAACCAGGTAAGGAGCTGCGTGAACAGGTTAACGATAGCCTGAAACACGAGCGCTAAACCGAATTAAACAGGTGCAATCTTGCGAACCGCTAAACTAATTTTAACGCTGGCTGTGGGGCTTCTAGTGCTTTTGGTCGGTGTTCTATTTGCCATCCACAACACGGTCAAAGTGAGTATTGATCTGATTTGGATCGAGCTGCCTGAGGCGAGTCTATCACTTTGGTTGATCGGCTTCTTCGTTGCTGGAACTCTTTTGGGCGCGCTGCTTACAGGCACTCGGTCCCTAATCCTCTCTGCCCGCTTGAATAGTACCAGTCGCAAGAGACGCAAGGCTGAAGAGCAACTTAAGCGCCTACAGCAGCCAAGCTAAGCCCCGCCGCATAAGATGCAGAACGCTCCACTGTTAATCCTCTTGCTTCTGATCGCTCTAGCTCTCGGCTGGGCGATTGCGCGTTGGCAGCAACGCAAGGGGGCGGCAAGCACACTTCCTGACGCCTACCTTACTGGTCTTGATCATCTGATTGATAACCGCACCGAAGAGGCTATCGAGAGCTTCATCGCGGCGCTCGAGGTCAACTCAGACACGCTCTCTGCGCATATTGCGCTAGCCAAACTACTGCGCCGCAAAGGTGATGTCGAGAGAGCTGTGCGTATTCATGAACGGTTACTATCGCGTAGCGATTTGAGTGAGGAGGATCGTCAGCGGGTAAGTCTCGCCTTGGCGCGCGACTTTTATGCGTTGGGGCTGCTAGATCGCTCTGAGGAGTCACTGTGTAAATTGTTGGAGGAGACCAAGGATGCTGAGTTGCGTGGGCGCGCAATTCGACTTCTCGTTCGCCTCTATGAACAGGAGGCTGAGTGGCAGCAAGCTCTGGAGATTGCAGATCAGCTTACCGCGGAACAGCGCCACGCGTTGCGAGTAGAGCTCGCACACTATTTTTGCGAGCGGGCTGAGCAGTTGCTTGAGCAGGCCGAGACCGATTCAGCGCGGCAACTTTTGCAGCGAGCACTGGATGAGGACCCGAAGTGTGTGCGGGCAAATTTGACCTTAGCGCGGATTCTGCAGCAGCAGGCGCAGTGGCGTGCATCCATTCACGCCCTGCAACAGGTCGCGCTGCAAGATCCACAGTTCATTCCTGAAACCCTGCGGAGTTTGCGACGGGCTTACGAGGCGAGTGATGATGATGCGGGGTTGCGCACCTACCTTTTAGAGCTGCAGAGGCGCCACCCGGCGACTAGCACAATGTTAGCGCTAGCCGAGCATAAGCGAGATCGCGAAGGCGTGCTCGCGGCCGGTATGTATATTACTGAGGCGCTTAAAGAGCGACCGTCGGTGAAGGGTTTTAACCGCTTAATCGATATGCACCTAGAGTATGGATCGTCCAGCGCTCGCGAGAGTTTAATGAGTCTGCGCTCACTGACGCAGCAGCTAGAGTTATCGAAACCGGTCTATCGCTGCGGGCAGTGCGGATTTGCCGGGCGCAACCTGGTATGGCAGTGTCCAAGTTGCCGTCGATGGGGTAGTATTCGACCGATTTTTGGACTTGAGGGTGAATGATGCAGGATAACAAACGCATTCTGGTAGCGTTGGACTACCCAACTGCCGAGCAGGCGCTGGCAATGGCGCAGAAACTCGATCCTGCGGTGTGTCGAGTGAAAGTGGGTAAAGAGCTATTTACGCGCTGCGGACCCTCGATTGTTGAGTCTATGCATCAGCTCGGTTTTGATCTCTTTCTCGATCTAAAATTCCATGATATCCCTAATACCGTGGCGAAGGCCTGTGCGGCGGCCGCGGAGCTAGGTGTCTGGATGGTCAATGTACACGCTAGTGGCGGTCGCCGAATGATGGAGGCGGCGCGTGACGCGGTTGAAGCAAGCAGTCGCGGTGAACAACGTACTAAATTGATCGCGGTTACCGTACTCACCAGCATGGAGCGCTCAGATTTGGCTGAAATAGGGCTGGATATTGATCCGCTTGATCAGGTTAAACGCCTAGCTGCCCTGACCCAGAATTCTGGGTTAGATGGTGTGGTCTGCTCAGCGCAGGAGGCGAGTTCACTGCGGGCGCAGTCTGGTGCAGGCTTTGAGTTAATTACACCGGGGATACGTCCGGCTGACTCCGAAAAAGGTGATCAGCGTCGAATCATGACACCTGCACAAGCAATACTAGCCGGTAGCACCTATCTTGTTGTGGGGCGCCCAATCACATCCGCCACGGATCCTGCGGCGGCTGCAGCGGCAATTCAGGCTGAGGTAGACTCCGTTCTGTAAAAACTAGCGCTACCTCCATATTGGGCTATAGTGAAGTTGTGACGTAGAGGATGCGTCACCTCACTAAATGTTTCCAAAAGCTACATGGAGGTAGTCATGAAACTTTTCTCACTTCGTTCTAATCTTCTCTCTGGTTTGGCGCTGGCTTTTTCGATGCAGGCCTTCGCCGGCTATCCGGTTGATATCAACTCTGCAAGCGCTTCTGAACTAGCCTCGGGGCTCGACGGAGTTGGTCCCGCTAAAGCGGAGGCGATTGTTGCTTATCGTGATGAATTTGGCCCATTTATGGAGGCAGAGGAGTTGGTTGCGGTTCGTGGTATTGGGGCGGCTACGCTAGAGCGCAACCGCGAAAATATACTGCTGAGCAGTGATCCCGAGCTTAACTTAGCGGAGTAGTTTTGCGGCCATTGCGAGTATTGGGCAGCTTAGGCTGCCCTTTTTGCGTCTCTGCTAAAGGATAAAGATCAATGTCAGGGGGATTATCGCCAAGCTGGCCATGTTGCCGATCAGAACAATGGATGCAACGGATAGCGAGTCTAGATTGTAACGCTCTGCTACCAGGTAGTTGAGCACCGCCGGCGGAAGTGCCGCAAACAATATGAGGTAGGCAGCAAAATCTTCGGGTAGATCGACTAAGAGCACAAACGGGATAGCAAACACCAGGCTTGTGAGCGGAGAGAGCAGTGCCCCGTAAATACCAATCTTCCAATTCGACAGGTCAACGCCATTCATGCGAACGCCTAATGCAAATAGCATCAACGGAATTGATATGTCACCGAGCATCTTCATGGGTACTTGAATAGTCTCGGGGAAGGGAAGTTTAAACAGGCTCCACACCAAACCCGCTAGAGTCGCAACAATCATAGGGTTGAGCAGGATGCGTTTAACTGACGCCTGTCCGCTGACAATATAGGCGCCCAAGCTAAAGTGTAGCGTGTTACTTACCAAAAACATCGCCACGGCAGCTGCAAGGCCAACATCTCCAAAGGCAAGTAGGGCAAGGGGAAGACCTAGGTTGCCACAGTTATTGAACATCATTGGTGGGACAAAGGTTTTGCCGCTTACACCCAGTAGGCGACCGATTGGCCAGGCGATCAGACCTGAACCAATTACTGTGATAAACGCTCCCAAACAGAGTATTGCATAGGTGTTGATGTCGAAATCTTTAGAGGCCATAACCGAAAAGATAAGTGCCGGTAGAAATATATCCATATTGAGTCGATTCGCTACACGCATATCCGATTCCATCTTGCGTGCGTATAGAAATCCAACCAGCACGATAGCGAAGAGTGGGAAGACGGTGCTGAAGACCCGGTCGAGTAGGTCGGCAATCTGGAGGGTCTCGTGCATGAAAAACTCTCGGGCTAGGGTAAGGATGGCGAAGAATACGAGAATTTCCACGGAGTGCAAAGCCGAAGAGATTTCGTGATGTGCAGTTTATCTGTAGAGGATGGAGTGAATGGAAAGCGATAACGATCTTTATAAGGAGCTGCGACAGCTTTTTGACACGCTAGGCGAGGGGGAGCGTATCCCTAGCGAGCGCGCATTGGCAGAGCGATTTGGTGTCTCGAGGGCAACCATAAAACGGGTGCTGCTGCAGCTCGGCTCTGAGGGTATGCTTAGCCTAGCGCCCGGTCACTGTCCAAGGATCGCAAAACGAGCTGGAGTTCCCATGGCTCTGGAGCGATTGCTGAAAATTGAACCTGCGCTCGAGCAGGAGCTCGGCGAGTTCGTACGCAGCCTAAAAATGGGGAATGAGACAGGTTATCCTGTTGCGGTGCAGAGTGCACTAGAGCGTCTAGAGGAGATTGCTGATCAATAAATAGTCCGTTTTAATAGCTGAGCGTTTTAAGCTTATTTCACTTTGTAGTTAAATTACAAATATGGCGCTATTTTTTCATCATTGTCGTTATTCTTTCTATTTTTTCTGGACTAAAGTTGGGTACGGGTGTAGTGTCGCTACTACTAATTCCGACTAGAAGAAGTGTTTAAACACTCAAAATCATAGATTCAACAAACTCAGAACCGCACTGACCAAAGGAACGTGCACAAGGGAGATTGCTGGTGCAAGACTTAACGAACGATATCGATCCGATTGAAACGGACGAATGGTTGCAAGCACTCGAATCCGTCGCCAAAAGCGATGGTAACGAGCGCGCGAAGTACATCCTGTCAAAAC
>JABXHP010000007.1 GCA_013373575.1 Oceanospirillaceae bacterium
CCCGAGAAGGGGGTGGCGGAGATTATTATCGGTAAGCAGCGTAATGGTCCAATCGGTACCACACGCTTAGCGTTTATCGGTAAGTTCACGCGCTTTGAGAACCTCGCGCGTGACTACCAAATTCCACCTGAAGAGTAAGCCTGCTAAGCGCCTATAGCCTTAGTGGGGCTCGGTGAGGTGGAAGGGTTCCAGTTTTCTCAAGGGTTTGCCCCAATCGCCAAGGCCACTAGTTTCTGTGGCATTCAGTTCGGGTAGGCGGAACTCCAGATACTCTATCGCTACCTGAAGTAGAATTTGCCCCATCCCTATCACTTTGCTGACCGGACGCGGTGGATCGCTCTTGAACGCTTCGAGCGTTCGTTTGAGCGTATTCAACCGGCGCTCGCCCAGCACGTTGCTATTGGCATCTGCACCCAAATATTTACGGTTGTTCATAATCCACAAAGCAGCATCCAGCATCGCCAATGCGCGTCCTGCTAGTGCCATCTCAGTGTTAGCACTGGCGCTGGGCAGTAGCGGTGGATGGGGTACTCGCCTGTCCAGATACTGCATGATAAGTGCGGTCTCTGTGAGTGCGGTGCCATCATCGAGAATCAGCGTCGGCACACGACTCATCGGGTTGGCGTGCACCAATTCCGGCGTATCTGAAGCGGCGTCTACCCACTGGGTTGTGCACTCGCTATCAAGCCCCTTTAACATCAGCGCTATGCGCACCGCGCGAGCATAGGGCGAGGTGGGCGAGAGTAATAACTGCATCTTAGATATCCTTAAGCAGGTTTTCCCGGAAGGCTTCGGGTAGCGGTACGACTTTGCGTTGGTCGTAGTCAAAGAATACGATGCCGGTCTTCGCTTGGGCCACATCGACCGCCGTCTCTTTATTGCTGAGCAAGTAGAAGATGTCGCAACCATATTTATTGAAGTCTGCCACGGTCACGTCGACCTTGATGCGATCCCCGTAAAAACCTTCAGATTTATAGACAATCGCGGTGTCTGTCATGATGATGCCGTAACCCTCAACATTCATCTCGGTGTAGCCGTGCTGTTGTAGGAACTGCACGCGGCTTTCGTGGATCAGGCTTAGAACAGCGTCATTGCCAAGGTGGCCACCGTAATTGATATCGCTAATACGCAGGGGTATCTCGGTGGTGAACAGGTAGTTCTCTGGCATATCGAGTTTGATGCGGGCCAATATCTCTCTCCTGATAGTCTCAAGCTGGTTTAGTAAGTCTACACCAGCCGCGTGGTGATTTTCTTTATTTAGCAAAAGCTGATATAACCTGTGCCCAGAATCATTTCAAGGTCGATATGGCCGTCTGGGGCAAGCGCAGCACGCAAGCTCCGGCACCGCCCTAAGGCCATCATAACTTAGACGGGTACTGACTATGTCCGAAACCTTAGGGCGCAATGTAAATCTTTATACAGCTGCACAAGCGCTTGGCGCTGCCACTCCACCCATCATTATCTCCCTGGGTGGTTTGGTGAGTATGTCGATGGGTGCGCCGCATGAGTTGATGACACTGCCGGTATTTCTTTTCAATTTGGGTTTGGCGCTAAGTACCCTGCCCGCGGCATTTCTTATGGCGAAGCTGGGGCGTAAAAGTGCCTACATTATCGCCGGGTTTATGGCGCTTATTTCAGCGACCTTAAGCGCGAGCGGAATTATTTCGCAGACCTTCGCACTCTTCTGTGCAGGCACTTTGTTGGCAGGCTACTACGCGGCGCACGTTCAGAGTTTCCGCTTTGCGGTGGTAGAGGGGTTGCCCAAAGAGGTGGCGCCTAGAGCGATTTCGCGCGTTATGATTGGGGGGTTAATCGCCGCCGTAATAGGGCCGCAAGTGGTGGTATGGACGCAGGATGCGATGGATGCCCAGTATGCCGGCGCATTTATTGGCCAGGCGGTACTGGTGTTACTGGGCTTAGCGGTTATTGTGCAGATTCGTGACTCGGGACCTGCGCCGAAAAAAGCCAAATCTGAAACGGATGCTAGGTTGGGAGATCTTCTTAGGCGTCCGCGTTACACCATAGCGGTGGCGGCGGGCGTAGTGTCGTATGCACTTATGGCGTTTGTTATGACGGCTGCACCGATTGCGATGGTGGATCATGGTCATCAGGTACACCATGCCGCTTTGGGTATTCAGTGGCATGTATTGGCGATGTTCGCCCCATCGTTCTTTACCGGAAAACTGATGGTCCGTTTCGGTAAGGCGCGTATAACTGCTTTAGGTCTAATTCTTATCGCTATTGCGGGTTTAATTGCACTACAGGGTTTGGAGTTAGCCCACTTCTGGGGTTCGCTGATTCTACTGGGTGTGGGTTGGAACTTTGGTTTTATCGGCGCAACGGCGTTGGTGGCGGAAGCGCACACACCTGAAGAGAAGGGGCTAGCACAGGGTTTCAATGACTTTATGATCTTCTCAACCGTCGCACTTGGCTCCTTCATGGCAGGCGTGCTTCTAAATGCGAGCGGTTGGTATACGCTCAATTTGGTCGTTATGCCGATCTGCGCATTGATACTTGCGGTGATGCTACTGCTACGCCGCTACCCGCTGCAGCCTGTCGAGGTTTAAGCGGACCTCAGCAGGCTGGCATAGGCTTACTCAGGCTGCTCAAGCCTCTGCAGTACCTCAACAATGCCGCAGGTCAGTGCAGCGATATCCTCGCTGGTACTGACATACGGAGGCATCAGGTAGACGTTGCGTCCGAACGGGCGCACCCAGATACCGCGTTCAACAAACATCGGTTGTATCTGTGCTAGGCTAACTGGCTGTTTGCGCTCAACTACACCGATTCCGCCGAGTACACGCACTTCAGCCACTGACTCTAGTTTGCGAGCCGGAGCCAAGCCAGTCTTTAACTCTGCCTCTATGCGTTTGACCTGAGTTCGCCACTCACCCGTTTTGATAATGCTTAAACTAGCGCCCGCTACAGCACAGGCGAGCGGGTTGCCCATAAAGGTAGGGCCATGCATGAAGCAGCCGGCACCTCCGGCAGAGATGGTCTGAGCGATTTTGTCTGTAGTGAGTGTCGCGGCCAGAGTCATATAGCCGCCAGTCAGCGCTTTTCCGACACAGAGAATA
>JABXHP010000314.1 GCA_013373575.1 Oceanospirillaceae bacterium
CCCTAAGCGGGCATTCACAAAGCCATTTCAGATGGATTTTGAACGGCAGGGACAAATTAGAAAGCAGACCCGTGAGAGTCGAGCCGTTGACACAAAAGCAACCATAAAGATAGCAATACACACGAAACTGCCTAACCTAAATCTTGCATGTTCAGTGTCAACCGGCTATCTGAACAGAGTCTTTCACAGTCTCGTATTTCGACAGATCAAGATATAGTTCTTATATAGTCTTACTCTAAAAGTTATCACAACGACTATACTCCACCCAGCCCTTCAACCTCGGATACCCAGCGGCCGACCTTTACATCAGTATCCCCCGTGCGCTTCGGAGTACTTCCAACAGGCTAAAGCTATTACCATGAAAGTAAACATTCCCTTGCATGAGTTGATTAGTGCTGATTAGCTACAAACGACTGCGAATTCGATCAGCCACTCTCGCCAGTTCGGATTGTCAGGATCAAAAATTAGTCTGCAACACCCTACTCGCCCATATTAAATAAGGCATAGCTAGATCCCGGGTGTTTGATGAGATTGCTTGGAAATTTTCTCACGCGTGTGTTCTGAATATTGGAGGTGCTTTCAGTTTGAACTACAAACGACTCGAAACATTTGTCTGGGTAGCAACTCTAGGCAGTTTTCGGAAAGTCGCAGAGCGACTCTTTACAACACAACCAGCGATCTCTAACCGAATAGCAGCCCTCGAATCTGAACTAGGTTGCCGGTTGTTTGAACGCGATCAAGGCCAGGGGGGAGTGCGGTTGACGAGCAAAGGTAAAGAGTTACTCCCATACGCCGAGAAAATCATTTTTATGTCCGAGAAGTTGATGCAGCGCGCTGATGCGGATCACGCAAATGCGGGACTCCTGCGGCTGGGGGTCTCGGAAACGATAGTACACTCTTGGCTACCCCAATTTATGAGCCAATTAAGTGAAGAGATGCCCAATATTGATATAGAGTTGACCGTTGATGTTACGAGTAATTTACGCTCGTCATTACTCGAACATACAATAGATCTAGCTTTTTTGATGGGACCGTTGGTGGAACCAGAAGTCGAGAACATCGATCTGTGTAGCTTCCCCATCCATTGGGTGGCAAGTCCAAAATTATCTCTTCCAGAGCGTCTGCTCGCCCTACACGAGTTAACCGCGTGGCCGATAATAACATATGCCAAAAATACCAAGCCATTCGCTCAGATAGATCGTCGCTTCCGCTCGACGGATCAGGTCCCCACTCGATTTTTCTCATCCAGTTCATTAGCGGCATCAGTTCGCATGACAGTTGATGGAGTTGGGATATCCGCGCTTCCCGATGCAGTAATTGAGCGATACCTTGAACGTGGTGAGTTAGTTCGTCTCAACGTTGAGTGGGAGCCAGGAGAGTTGTTTTTTACGGCTAGCTATACCACCACTCGCCCAAGCTATATTGTTGAATATGCCTGTAAAAGTGCTTTAGATATCGCACGAAAATACGAGCGCGATTACGTAGAAAGATAAATTTTTTTTATCATTAAGACCAACAAATGATAATTCGACAATTTTCTGTATTACTCTAGATTGAACAGAACACAATCAATCGGAGCGATTTCGGTGAATGCAATCACACAGTATTCAAACTATAAAAAGGTTCTGCTTGACGCATCGAGCGGCGATCGCCTCGCGATTCGTAGAGGTGAGTATACCGGATCAACATCAGGTCTAGCGCCTGGCTTTGTGCAGGGTAATGTGGTGATTTTACCTGCTGCATATGCCGATGACTTCTTCACTTTTTGTCATAAGAACCCAACGCCATGCCCATTAATAGCAGTCTCAGAGGTGGGTGACCCCAGTTTACCGGAGCTGGGAAGCAGCCTGGATATACGTTATGACATTCCTGAATACCTAACTTTCAGAGATGGTGTGCGGGCTGAGTCACTAAATAACCTCGAGACGGTTTGGCGAGATGACTTGGTCACATTTGTATTGGGTTGTTCTTTTTCGTTTGAGGACGCACTGCAATCGGCGGGTATTTCAGTTCGAAACATCGACAGTTGTGTGAATGTATCGATGTTTCGCACCAATATTCCAACCACGCCTGTCGGACCATTCAAGGGCAACTTGGTGGTAACTATGCGTCCATTCTCAGCAAGGGATGCTATTCGAGCTGTACAAATTACCACGCGTTTGCCCAAGGCCCATGGCGCTCCTGTGCATCTAGGGGACCCCGCACAGATCGGCATTCGAGATTTGAGTCAGCCAGAGTTTGGTGATCCTGTAGATATAAAACCGGGAGAGATGCCTGTTTATTGGGGCTGCGGTGTAACCACCCAGGTAGCACTTGAGGGAGCAAAGCTACCGTTTGCGATAACACACGCACCCGGCAAGATGCTGATCACTGAACGATTGAATGAAGAACTCGCAGTCCTTTGAATTTGCAGTACTGTGAATTCGCAATAATCTAAGGGCTTCCAATTGATGCCCTAAACGCTAGTAAACAGACGGAGAAAACCATGATTAAAAAAATTACAACAGCTGCAGTACTAGTGGCCAGTCTCGCTACGTCGGGTGCGTATGCCGCAAAATGGAACATGCCAACGCCATATGGTGATGCGAACCTGCCAACTAAAATTGCTTACGAATTTGCTGAAGAAATTTCAGCCGGAAGTAATGGCGAGATAGATGTTGCGGTGCATTCTGGCGCTTCTCTCATCAAACACCCTGAGATACCTCGCGCAGTCCGAACTGGACAAGTACAGCTGGGCGAGATTTTCATTGGCATTATGGGCAACACCCATCCTGTCTTCAAACATGACAACATCCCTTTCCTTGCAACCAACTATCAGGATGCTGAGAAACTTTGGAACGCTGCGCGCCCTGAAATCTCAAAGCAGTTAGAAAAAGAGGGGATGACGCTTTTGTATGCCGTACCCTGGCCGGCCCAAAGTCTTTATACAAAGCAGCCGGTAGCTAAGCTGAGTGACCTCGAAGGCCTCAAAATGCGTGCATACAGCCCATCTACATCGCGTCTGGCTGATTTGATGAATACCACACCAACAACGGTGCAGGTGCCTGAGATTCCTCAAGCCTTCAGCACAGGTATCATCGATGCAATGATCACATCGCCATCAACGGGTGCGAACGGTCAGGCTTGGGACTATCTATCTCACTACACCGATATTGCAGCTTGGATTCCAAAAAATGTAGTAGTCGCTAATACCCGCGCTTTCAAGCGTCTCAGCCAGGAGACTCAAGATGTAATTATGAAGGCAGCGGCTGCAGCTGAAGCGAAAGGTTGGGCCGGTGTTGTGGACCAGGCTGCTAAGGACACGGCAACGCTTTCCGATAACGGTATTGTGGTAAGCGAACCCAGTGACGAGCTGATGGCTGAGTTGCGTAAAATCGGCGCAATAATGATAGACGAGTGGAAAGCAGAAGCTCCGACAGAAGTCTCTGCAATTCTCGATCAGTACAAAATGTAATTTGCTTTAAATCTAAAGAGTGCGGGAGCCTTTCCCGCACTCTGTCTCCAAGGATATGTGCCTATGAAACTGTCACGCGAAAGGTTTTATCTCGCGTCGGGCTACCTCGCTGGGCTCTGCATAGTGCTCATAATGCTCATAATACTGGCGCAGATCGTCGGCCGCTTGTTGGGCTTCATTATTCCATCGGCTGAAGATTTTTCAGGCTACTGCTTGGCCGCAGCTACTTTTTTTGGCCTCGCTTACACCTTCAGGTCCGGGGGACACATTAGGGTTACCTTACTAATACATCACCTGCCGCCCACTGTCTCGAAAGTATTGGAACTCGTTGTTCTGTTGCTCGCCCTTCTGCTGACAACCTTTATGACCTACTACACTTTTCACCTAGTTTGGGAATCTTATATTTTCGGGGAAGTTAGCTACGGTTACATTCCGATTCCCATCTGGATACCTCAGGTGCCCCTAGGCTTGGGAGCACTAGCACTCAATCTTGCAGTTTTGGATGACTTGATCGCGATGCTAAGAGGACGCGAGACCTCTTACAAGCAACATGAAGATGAGCTCAACCTGGAGGAGGTGTGATGGATACCACACTGCTATCAATACTGCTCGCGCTCTCGATGCTAGCGATACTTGCGGCAGGCTTATGGGTATCGCTCTCCCTACTTGCGATTGCAATTCTAGGTCTCTACTTGTCGGGAAATGATCAGATAGGTTTGCTGTTTGCCACCTCCAGCTGGGGCGCGAGTACATCCTGGTCTCTCACGGCGCTACCGATGTTCATCTGGATGGGGGAGATACTTTTTCGAACTAAACTTTCCGAGGATCTGTTCAAGGGTCTATCACCCTGGTTGGGAGGACTCCCCGGTAAATTGTTGCATGTAAATATTCTTTCATGCGGTATTTTTGCAGCAGTCTCAGGATCATCGGCTGCTACTGCGGCAACGATTGGACGGATGACGTTGCCAGAACTCAAAGCTCAAGGTTACAGCGACCGAATGGCGGTTGGGACGCTTGCTGGGTCGGGTACTCTAGGATTACTGATACCACCATCAATTATTCTTATCGTTTACGGTGTCGCTGCAGAGGTCTCTATTGCTCGTCTGTTCATAGCAGGTGCGCTTCCTGGACTACTTCTGGTGACGCTTTTTATGGGCTATACCGCTATTTGGGCGCTGTTAAACAAAGAGGAGTTGCCTGCTCGCCAAGAGGGGCAAGTTAGCTTCGCGCAGAAGCTATCGTCACTGAAAAAACTGGTGCCAATAGTTGGTCTGATACTCTTCGTTCTGGGTTCTATATACGGTGGATTTACAACGCCAACCGAGGCTGCTGCTTTAGGCGTTTTTGGGGCTCTAGTATTGGCGTTGGTTACAGGATCGTTGAGCAGGGAAAGTTTCAAAGAGAGCTTGTTAGGTGCAGTGCGCAGCTCCTGTATGATCGGATTGATTCTGGTTGCAGCTCATTTTTTAACACTTTCCATGGGGTTCCTTGGAATACCACGCGAACTAGCTCAGTGGATCGGGGCTATGTCGCTCGATACATTTGAGCTGCTTATCTACCTTACCGTGCTATTTGTGATACTCGGATGCTTTTTAGATGGGATTTCGGTAGTTGTCCTGACGGTAGCCGTAGTGTTACCGCTGATTCAGCAGGCGAATATTGATCTAATCTGGTTCGGTATCTATATCGTGCTGGTGGTTGAATTGTCACAGATAACGCCACCCGTTGGGTTTAACCTTTTCGTGATTCAATCGCTCACGGGTAAGGACATTCTATACGTTGCACGAGCGGCCATACCCTTCTTTATGCTGATATTGCTGGCGATTCTTCTCATCAGTTGGTTCCCTCAAATAGTTACCTATCTTCCTCAAACGATGAGCCGAGGCTGACAGATCTATGAAAATTAATTGTGATATGGGCGAAAGCTTCGGTATCTGGAAAATGGGTTCAGATGCGCAGATTATGCCCAGTCTAGATATGGCAAATATCGCTTGTGGGTTTCATGCTTCTGACCCCTTAACTATGACAAGAACAGTACGCATAGCGGTAGAGCACGGAGTTACGATTGGCGCTCACCCCAGCTACCCTGATTTAGTTGGTTTTGGGCGCCGCGACATGCAGGTCGATCCGCAGGAGCTGCGCTCTATTGTGCAGTACCAGATCGGTGCACTCGAGGCAATTTGCAAAGCCGAAGGGACAAAAGTTTCCTATGTAAAGCCTCATGGTGCGCTGTATAACAAAATGAGCGTCGATGACGGAACATTGCGAGCAGTCTACGCCGCTATCAGTGACTACGACACGTCGCTACCCCTTGTGGTAATGGCTGCGCCTGATCATCAGCGCCGTAGTGATATTGCTGCAGAATACGGGTTGAAGCTCTTGTTTGAAGCTTTTTCCGACCGTGCCTACGATTCTCACGGGCGACTAGCGAGCCGCACATTGCCGGGAGCGGTCTACCAGAACAACGAGGAGATTGAGAGGCAAGTGAGAGCGATCGTAGAGCGTTCTTGTGTCATTACCCTCGACGGTGACGAAATCCCTGTTAAGGCGGATACACTCTGTATTCACGGAGATGGACCGAAAGCCTTGGAAACTGCCCGGTTTATTCGAGGTCTTATCCAGCCGTGATTCGGTTAGAGCCGGCGGGTGAGCGTGCCGCTATCCTCTACTTGGGCTCTGTGATATCCGAACAGAGCGCAGCGCGGGTCAGCGCAGCGGTTGAACTGTTACAAGACTCCTTTGGCAGCGCTCTGATCGATATTGTGCCGTCGTATACCTCAATACTGCTGACATACGACATCAACCACTACAACTATTTTAGCTTTAAGCATGCAGTTTGCTCAGCTCTTTCGGAGCTTGCAGAAAACCCCATGAGTCGTTCGCCGAGTCGAATTGTTGAGGTGCCCGTCTATTATGGCGAAGAAGTTGCCCTCGATTTGGCAGAGGTGGCAAGAAGCACAGGGCTGAGCGGGGATGAAGTGATCAGGTTACATAGCCAACAGCACTACAACGTCTATGCCATAGGTTTTGCCCCAGGCTTTGCATACTTGGGTTTAACCCCTAAAGAGTTGAGAGTTGATAGAAAAAAGACCCCTCGTCTCAAGGTGCCTTGCGGTAGTGTAGCGATAGCAGATAATCAAACCGCCATATATCCCAGCGTAACGCCGGGTGGTTGGCAAATAATAGGACGCACTCCTATGTCACTGATCGATTGGCAAAGTGAGTCGGTCTCACCGTTTACGGTCGGAGATGCAGTCAGATTTAGAGCAGTCGATAAAGAGACCTTTCTTGCACAGGGGGGGTGCTTAGATGAGTTTTAAAGTCCTGAAGCCAGGCTTACTCACTACGCTTCAAGATCTCGGACGCCAAGGCTTTCAGCATCTTGGTATAACTGAGGGAGGTCCAATGGATGAACACGCCTTCCGTTGGGCGAACGCTCTGCTTAACAACCCCGTCAATGCTTGCGCAATTGAAGTCACCTACGGTGGCTTAGAGTTGGTTGCTAGCCAGCCAACTATGATTGCAATAACGGGCGGAGATCTGGGCGCGTCGTTGAATGGAGAGCCTCTGCTAAATTGGTCTACTCATGCAGTGAAAGCGGGAGACAAAATTGTTTTCAGACACCCCGTAAGCGGGTTGCGTTCCTATTTGAGCGTGTCGGATGGTTTTGCTGTAAAACCTGTGTTAGGGAGCTGCTCTACCGTATTACGGGAGACCTTAGGAGGATTAAATGGTGACGGTGCACCCATTAAAGCGGGT
Organism: Oceanospirillaceae bacterium; assembly: GCA_013373575.1. Classification (GTDB taxonomy): domain Bacteria; phylum Pseudomonadota; class Gammaproteobacteria; order Pseudomonadales; family Balneatricaceae; genus Marinobacterium_E. The sequence continues at coordinate 7,214 of JABXHP010000314.1, forward strand.
GACGAATTAAGATACTCACCTAGATTACCTTGCGAGACAAGAACAGTGCCGTTGTCAGACATCCCCAACTACCGAGAAGATTTAGAGTTAGGTGTAATTCCTGGATATCAGTTCGAACTTTTCTCATCGCTAGAGCGTCGTCGCTTTTTCGGACATCAGTACGAGGTGACCAATAATATCGACCGCATGGGGTATCGGCTGAAAGGAGCCAAAATAACAGCTGAGCAGACTGGGATCATCTCTGAGGGAATAGCTTTGGGCGCCATTCAGATTCCAGCAGATGGTCAACCGATCATACTAATGCGCGACCGACAGACGATTGGTGGCTACCCTAAGATAGGTACGCTTACTGCACTGGATGTCGGTCAGCTTTCTCAACGTTCACCAGGCGCCACTGTTCGGTTTTGCATCCGAGACATCTCCTACGCGCAAGCGCAGCGGCACGTTTTTGACCGCCATCTGAAACATCTGAAATTGGCCGACATAAACCAATAAATTGAAGCCTTAAAGGAGCTTCTGAGCACCCTAGCGTCTAAAGATGATGCGACCTATATAGTAGCTCAGCATATCTCTCCAACACACGTCTCTATGCTCAAAGATGACTCCTTATTTACTCAATATATGAGTTGTCGATCGACGCTCTGGTTTGGTGTTAAGTGCATTACCAAAACGATCCCTTGGGAAGTGGTACACCGAATACCTCATTAAAGATGATGCAAACGGGAAGGATGACGACTGTAATCCCGACTAGCAGCAGCACCTTACCACGAGTGGTAAAACGTTCATGCTGTGAAGGTATTATCAGCAGTAAGCCCAATAATAACGCACTCAAGTAGAAACCTAGGACTGGCATTGACGCGACCGATGCTAGCATAATCGCTGGAACCGCAAACATACGGGCGTACGACCCCTCAACTAAACTAAACGTCACATCTCGTGTCATCAACACTTTGACTGCGGCCACTCCTATCAAACAAACCATGGCAATCGCTATCGTTTTCGGAAAAACTGCAGCATCTACGTTAAGGCTTACTGTTTGATTAAGAAGTACTAACGCCACAGCAGCGAACACCCCGAAACCGAGTAAATCGGATAGCACCGCTGTTGATGAAGCGCGCTCGGTCTCTTTCAACGGCTGCTCGCTGGCGCGTTTCGCGAGACGTTTAATGTTGGGCATAAAAGGGTAGATAAAGCTCAGTAGCGTCAGCGCTATAATAACCATCGATAATGGCCGACCGAAAAACTGCCCCCATAGATCACCAATCGCGTCACCAATCGTCCAGCTCTGCACGAACCCCTGTTCAGCGATCCGACCAAGAATAAGTCCAAGGACAATAGGTGATGTTGAGAAGCCGCGCTTTGAAGCAATCCAACCAATGATTCCAAGTACAATCATGATAACTACATCAGAGACACTGTTGCGGATTGCATAGGTCCCTATGACGGTCATAAAGGCAACGACAGGCACCAAAGCGGCTTTTGGCGCGCGTACGATAGCACCGTATGCGAATCGGCCAATCAGCAACCCGACTGGAAGCATTAATATAGTCGCCAGAAGTAGCCCGAAAATAAACGTAAATACGATGTCGGCACTACCAGAGAAAAGTGAGGGTCCCGTTCTGACCCCTTGCACCAATAAGGCACCGAGTATCACCGCATCTGGAGGCGTACCTGGGATACCCAATACCAATGTTGGGATAAAGCCACCGCCAACCGTGGCATTATTGGCTGATTCAGTCGCTATTACACCGGCCGGGTTACCTTTACCAAAACTCTCAACGTCTCGGCTACTGCGCCGTGCCTCTGAGTAGGATACCAAGCCAGCGATCGATCCACCCGCACCGGGTAGCGCACCTACTAGGGTACCAATGACTGAACTGCGGACAAGATTGAACTTATTTTTTAATAAAGTGCTGAACGCCTCGGGGAGGCGAAAGCCTCTCTGCTGCTCGGGCACTTCTAGATGTTTGGCAGGCGTTGCGACCAAATCAATCAGAACCGGGATGCAGTACAGACCAATCAGTGCGGAGACGGTCTCAATACCTCCGAGTAAAGTATTTGAACCAAAGGTGAAACGCACTTCCGCGCTTGTTTCAGAGATACCGACCATGGCCAACAACAGACCGAAGCAAGCACCAATGGTGCCTTTTAAAAAATCGCCGGTGGACAGTGCTGCAATCAAAGATAGACCAAAGATAGCTAGCCAAAAATACTCAACTGGGCCGAAAGCGAGCGCAGCCTCGGCTAGCGGGGGGGCCAGTAGAAGAAGAGCAATGGCACCGACTAATCCGCCGGCAACAGAGGCAAGGCATGCCAGCGATATGGCAAGATCCCCATCGCCGCGTTTTGCCATTGGATAACCATCGAAGGTAGTCGCAATGGCCGATGGGGTCCCTGGTGTGTTCAACAGAATTGCTGCGTAGGCCCCCCCATATATAGCACCGGTATATATAGCACCCATTAATATCAGGGCACTGTCCGGTGGCATTACAAAAGTTAGCGGAACTAATACAGCCACAGCCATCGTTGCGGTAAGACCCGGTATTGACCCGATAATAGTACCGGCAGCAACACCAAACAAAGCCAATGCAATATTGATTGGCGACAACGCGTTCGCTAAGAAATCGAGCACAATTAAATCTCCTGAAAATAGGTCGATGAGTGCCCCTTATGGGCACTCATCTTTTGATGCTACTCGATGATTCCAGCAGCCTTCGCTGCTTTAATGTAGCTAGATGACTTCTCAGCCATGAACGCGTCCATCTGTGCTCCGTAACCGATGTCTACAAGTGCGAAACCACCGTCGATCATCTTTTTCTGGAACTCACTGTCTGCGTTGATTTTAGCGATGCTGTCCGCAACGGCCTGACGGGTCTCTTCGGATGCGCTTTTGGGAACGGCTATCCCGCGGTAAGCACCAGAGACCAGGTCATATCCAAGTTCTTTGAAAGTGGGCACGTCAGGAAAAGCTGGATGACGCTCCTCCATAGCGACTGCCAGCATTCTAACTTTTTCACCCTGCTGCGAAGCGACTGTCGAATAACCCCACTCAGCGGTAACCTGATTACCGAGCAATGCCGTTACGGCTGCCCCTGTACCTTTAAAAGATACGTAAGTCGTCTGAATGCCTGCCAGTTCATCAAAGTTAACCTGAGCTAGATGATTGGCAGTCCCTTTCCCCGAACCAGAGAATATAACTTTCTTTGGATTAGCCTTCGCTTGGCCAACCAAATCCTGCAATGTTTTGATATTGCTATCAGCGTTCACCAACACTGCATCGGGTGTGTAATGGAACCAATATACCGACGTAATGTCGTCGGTTGTAAAACCAACATCGCCTTGCTCAGGCTTTATGACTATGTGAGGTAGATTGACACCCATAATAACGGAGCCATCTGCGGCCATATTGTTTAACTGCGACCAACCGACAGCGCCACCGCCTCCAGGTTGATACGAGACCACCAGTTGTTCACCAAACTTTGATTCAAAAAATGGCTGCTGTAGACGAGCGGTGATGTCGGATTCACCACCCGGTCCAAAAGGAATTATGTAGTCGACATTTCCCGATGGAAAATCACTTGCATTGCTTAGGCCAGACAAAAGTGTGAAGGACGCTGCAAGCGCCAATTTTTTAAGGTTTTTTTTCATTATTTTATCCTTTTTAGTATAGATTCCGGGCCGCTCATTCTGATGTGAATGGGTCCAGGCCACTAGGTGTTTATCCGATCTTTAAGGGTGTTAAACGCCTCCTCTCCTATCTCCAGTGTTCCATTGTTTGTAAGAGACCGCTGTGCAACGCGTTTGCTTCCGGGTAGTCGCGTACCCTGCTGTTCCTCAATCATCGCTAGCAGTTGTTCAAGCCGATCTGTGAAATTTGTATGTCCGAAGGCTTCTGGACTTATAGCAATAATTAGCTGCCCGACACCAGGAGGCGCTCCTTTAGCATCGAAAAAAGAACTAGCCTCAGCACTCAGGTTTGCGCCCGTTAAAACCGCTGCAAGAATCTCAACCATCAGCGCTAGCGCGCTTCCTTTCGCTTCACCCATTGGCAGCATGGTCCCCCCAAGAGCTGCGACAGGATCAGTCGTTGGATTCCCTTCGGCATCTAGAGCCCAATCATCAGGAATTGGTTCTCCCCGCTGAGCCGCCTTCATGACTTTACCGCGAGCAACTTTTGATAGCGATAGATCAATTACCAATGATGGCTTATCTTGCCGCGGTGCAGCGAAAGCGATTGGGTTAGTGCCGAAAACCGATTTATCACCGCCCCAAGGGGCGATCGCATGCGGCGTGTTTGCAAACATTAAAGCTACGAGTCCTGCATCAGCCAGTGCCTCAACGTGCTGACACAACTGCCCGGCATGATGGGAGTGGAATAGCGACGCCGCGGCAATACCCTTAACCGGCGCTAATTTTTTCAACTCTGTGATAGCGGTTTCGATCGCGGGATAGGCAAAGCCAAATCCAGCGTCAATACTCACAATCGCATCGGCCGTCTGACGTATCTCTGGGATAGCGTCACCTGAGACCTTTCCCGATTTTGCCTGTGCAAGATAGGAGTTTACTCTAGACAAACCATGACCGGCCTGGCCATCGATCTCTGCAGCAACTAATGCGCGAGCAACGCTAGAAGCGTTATCCCTGCTCACGCCTTCGCAACAAAGCGCATCGATAATCAGCGATTCAACCCGGGCAATTGGTACACTAAGCATTCTGTCTCTCGCCCGTTAAAAAGCGCGATACCTCCGTAGCAATCATAAAACTAACTCGTTCGTTAGCCTCATGTGTTACGCCCGCTACGTGAGGAGTCAATATTAAATTACGGCAGGTCTCAAATAGAGACAATTCGTTCTGGGAAAGCGGTTCACTTTCGAAAACATCTAACACCGCACCACTCAACTGCCCTGACTCGAGGGCGTCAGACAGAGCAACGATATCAACGAGTTCACCTCTAGCGGTATTGATAAGATATGCACCGGGTTTAATAGCAGATATAAATTCTTGATCTACTAGTTTGTGAGTCTGATCAGTTAACGGTACATGCAGTGAAAGGATGTCGACTTGCGACAGCAAAGAATCAAGATCCGCTTCTACAACACCAAGGGATTCGAATGATTCGCTACAGACCCAGGGGTCAAAAGCAACGACCTTAAGGCCTAAGGCAGTCGCGCGCTTAGCGACTTCCCGGGCAATCGATCCAAAACCTAGAAGTCCTAAGGTTTTACCGACGACCTCATTGCCTTGACCAAGCTGAGTCCTAGGCCAACCCCCAGAAATCATATCGGCTGTTGAAAAGAAGCATCCCCTTACCATCATCAAGAGTGCAGTTATCACGTACTCAGCAACCGCTAGTGTATTAGCACCGGTTGCAGGGATAACTGTTATGGAGCGAGCTTTGCAGGTTTCTAAATCAATATTATCGAGACCAACCCCCAGTCTTCCAATCACCCTGAGGGAGCCTCCCTGATCGAGGAGCTCGCGGTCGACTCTCGTACGGTTACGCACGATTAAAGCATCAAAGTCTGCAACTAATTCGAGCAGGCGTTCTCGCTGTTCCACCAAATCTGGCTCATACACCACTTCAAAGTCACTCGGGAATATCGACAACGCATCGGTATCCATGAACTCGGTAATCAGTACCTTCATATTTATTATCTCTTCCGTTTTGGAACCTTGGTAAGGTCTGATATGTCTGACTCTGTCATGAAGCCGCTTTAATTCCTACTTTCATAGGTTTTCCGGCTCCCTACAAGTCTTATATATAACATAAGACTGGCGGTCAACAGCAACCAATTTTCTAGCAGAGATTTTTAGTCCAGCACTCAGAGAGCGATCCAATTTAGCGTTAATACCGGCAAACTCATGACAGGTGATTAGGTGGAGGGAGCTGATCAAATTTCCAAAAATATTGGGAAACGAAAAACGCGAGAGAGGTGGAGAGTCGACCTATTTGACCATCAGAATTAGCGACAAAACGTTTGAAATTCAGCTGCTATATCGAATCGATTCACCTGTCGATTGGGCGACTTTCCAATAACAAAAAACGCCCCGGGGGCGTTTTTATAGTTGGCGATGAACATTACATGGTCGCCATTATTCTCTATGGGTTTGCTTTAAGCGCTGAGCTCCACCAGCAGTTTGTTCATGCGTCCAATATAGGCCGCAGGATCCTCTAACTGTCCGCCTGCCGCGAGCTGCGCCTAGTTCTTTGACCGAGCCAGGATGACCGCTTTGGATCAAAGTTTGCCGTTCGCTTTGCAAGAAGTCGAATGACCGGAGTTGCGGGATAGTGAGCATAAGCTGTTCGCCCGGGCAACAACACTAGATACCTAACTGCTTCTCGACTGCTGACCAGACTTTAGTTTTGCTGTTTGGAGGTTTTTTTAATTTCGGCTCTAATGTATGGATGAGGGTGCTGCAACAACGCTTGCTATGCGTCCCCCTCCCCCGGCCCTACTCCGTTCGCCAGGCAATAATTTCGACAGCAGAGTTTTGGTCTGAGAATTCCTAACGTTCAAAATGGAAAATAAGGCGCATCCCTGATGTGGGATCTTATGTGGGAGGAATAAAAAACCTCCTCGCAAGGTACTGATTTATCATTAGTAATGGCGGTCAGGGAGTGCTCTGTAGCACTTCACCGCCCTGCATAGGCTTCTTTAGACCTAGTCAGCATCCAAGAATCAAATACTTACATAGCTTCAGTTCACCTACAAGGGCTTTAAATTGTCTACAGTTTCTACAACAGAC
>JABXHP010000224.1 GCA_013373575.1 Oceanospirillaceae bacterium
CTATGTATAGCCTAGTTTTTAGAACTGCCACGCAATAGAACTAGGTTACTTTTGTCCCCTTTCATGGAATTTTAGATAGTGGCTCACCCATTCAGGCTTAGCACGCAACGCAAGAACAAGTAAGTCGGAGGCGCTTCAGTAATAAGAAGCTATGTACGCCCAATATTCGGACGGCTATCAGGCGATAACCTGACGTTCACACAGTTAGAGATTAAAGGCCCCCTCATGCGGGCACCAAGCCTCTCTCCAAAGCAGTCGGTCGTCGAGAGCTAATCCAACAGCCGAGGATTGCCCTTTGCAGACATTCGGAACATACAGACCAAAGTCGCTTTATTGAACGCTCTGGTACCAACTGCGGTCATTGATTATTCTACTGTTTTTGCAGATCTAGCCCCCTCAAAAATCGACTTAATTGCCAATAGCAGTAACCTAGGGTTCAGCGGTCTTTCGGTGAAATAGAGCACCCCTAGGTCTTTGGAGCGCTGCTTCATCTCACCGCTTGTATGCGCAGACATCGCGATGAATGGCATCTTGTCATCAGCAGCATTGCGATACGCCTCAATAAATTCGAAATCCTTTCAACTGGGTAGTTGGAATGCCACTTACACAGTTTTTACACTCTCTTTTATCCTGGTTTTACGATACTCCCAGAACTCAAACGACACCGATATAAATAGAAAACAAACTTACAGATACTCCGCCATCATAGCCACATGCAAAGCATGATAGCGGACGATATCAATCCTTCGATTAGCTTTGTAGGTGACCGTTAACGTAGACTAAGCAATCTTCTTCATTTACATTAACGCCTATTTTTACGCCAACTTCCATGCCACTGAGGCCGTCGAGGCCTCGGATTTTCGCTTTAACTTTGGTTCCGTGGTGGATTTCTAAGGTTATTATAGAGTCGACCCCTACATGTTCCACTTTACTAATGGTACCAACACCAAGTAAGGCATTATCACAATGCTCCAGGACGATGTGCTCGGGTCTGAAACCCAGTTGAACTCTTCTTCCGGCTTGATTCTGATTCGACATTACGTCGGAGAGTTTCGTTATTCTGTTCTTTTGAACGGCTTGTGCGTCAATCATATTTAATGGAGGTGAACCGATAAAATATCCGACGAACTCATTTCGAGGCCGCGAGAATAGTACTTCTGGTGCACCAGCTTGCTGTACCATCCCGTCTTTCATAAGAACGATTTCGTCTGCAAATGACATCGCTTCGCTCTGATCGTGAGTCACCAATATCATTGTCGTGCCCGTAACTCGATTAATCTCGCGTAGCTTACGTCGTAACGAAAACTTGAGCTGCGGATCAATAACCGTGAGCGGTTCATCCAGTAAAACTGCACCGACGTCCTCTCTAACTAGCCCTCTGCCCAGCGAAATTAATTGTTTCTGATCCGCGCTTAGTTTTCGAGCTGGTTTGTCCAACAAATGAGTCAACTCTAACAGCTCTGCAATATGCTCTACTCGCTTTTTTATCTGTTCAGGCTGGATTCGCTTACACTCCAGCGGAAAGGCGATATTTTGGCGTACAGACTTTGTCGTATAAATAACCGGAAATTGAAATACTTGCGCAATATTTCTTTCGGTTGTTGAAAGATTCGTAACGTCCTTTCCGTCAAACATTAGTTGTCCAGCAGACGGTTTCAGAAGACCAGATATGATATTGAGCATAGTGGACTTACCGCATCCTGAAGGCCCCAGTAATGCGTAGGTTTTGCCGTCCTCCCACGTCAAGTTCACTGGTTTAAGAGCGTAATCAACTTGTGTATTTGGATTCGAACCGTAAGAATGACCCAGACCGCATAATTTAATTTCAGCCATCAGTTAGTCCTCCAAGAAATCGTCTTTCCTTGTGGTGAAAAAATAAGTAGATGCTTGGTATTTATCGATATTTTCAAAGTTGTATCAGTATTTATTGTCTGAATACCATCGAGTAGCATGGTAGCGTCACCGAATGGAAGTCGCAGATGTACTATCGTATCTGAGCCTGAAAACTCAGTTAGCTTAACTTGGGCCGGAATATCACCACCGAGTTCGAATGAATCAGGTCGTATGCCAACTTTTACTGAACCATCTTTTAATCCATTCAATGAATTGGTAAAAAGACGAAAACCGTTCATAAAAGATAATTTCCCATCGCTAATTACTGCCTCAAAAATGGAAATCGGTGGATCACTAATTATTCGAGCTACTTCTAGGTTTGGCGGATCTTTGAAAAGCAATAAAGGATCTCCCTGCGCGACGAATTTCCCCTCATGCATGACTATAAGCTCGTCACCGAGTTGCATCGCTTCAGCAGGCTCCGTTGTTGTGTAAAGAATTATCCCATCGCTATTCTTATGGAGAAGTCGAGGAAACTCCTCTCTGAGTTGCTCCCGAAGCTTGTAATCAAGATTTGCCAGTGGCTCGTCCAAAAGAAGAATTCGAGCTTGTTTAACAATTGCGCGAGCTATTGCAACTCGTTGCTGTTGACCACCAGATAGTTGAGCAGGCATCCTCTCTTCAAAATCGGACAGTCCAACCAAACGGAGAGCAGCACGGGCTCTCTTAAGCAAATCGTTTTTGTTGATTTTTTGCCGATAGAGCGGGAATGCGACATTTTCCAGCACATTAAGATGAGGATAGTTGATGAACTGCTGGTACACCATAGCCATATTACGAACTCGAATCGGAAGGTGAGTGATATCGATATCGTCGAGATGAATAGAACCAGAATCGGATTCATCCAGCCCAATTAGGGTGCGCAACAGCTCTGTTTTACCTGCACCAGTGCGGCCTAAAATAGTGTAGATCTTACCCTTATCAAATTTCGCCGAAACACCCTCTAGCTTTAGGCTTGATTGGGATGAACTTAATTTCTTTATACTTAACATAATTCTACCTAACGGCCCCCGCTAAAGTGCCACGGGCCATGAAGCGTTCAACGAAGATCGCTACTAACGCCAGTGGAGTGACAGAGATAAGAGCGAACGCTGAAAGCGACCACCATGGAGTGACGGATGAGTTGAGTGACACAATAGCTACCGGCAGTAACTGCGTCTCCGTGAATGTCAGAATAAAAGCGAAGAAGAAGTCGTTCCAACCAAAGATAAGACAGAACATGCCCGCAACCACTAATCCCGCAATTGAATTCGGTAAAATAACCCTAAAGAAAGCGCCAACAGGCGTGCAACCGTCAATCATTGCCATTTCATCTAGCTCCCTAGGAATTGATTCAAAGAAATCGATCATTACCCATACAGCGATCGGCAATAACAGAGCTATGTAAACGATTACGAGTCCTAAAATGCTATCAAGCGCATTTATCTCCTTGAGCATAAGGAAAAAAGGAATAGCGAGTACGATAGGTGGCATTACCCTTTGCGAGATGAAGAAAAATGTGATGTCGGAATTTTTTACAAATCCTGCCCTAAACTTGTATCGGCTCAGTCCATATGCAGCAAGAGTTCCCAATACTAGACTTATGAACGCTGCAATTAACGTCACCTGAGCGGAGTTTATAAATGGATCAATAATATTAATTCCTTGGCTATCTCCGGCAAATAACGAACTCCATCCAATTGTTGAAGGTTTAAACTCAACCCACGGCAGATAGCGAGCGCCACTTGTAATCGCGTTGGCATCTTTAAACGAGGTACTTAGAGCCCACAAGAAAGGAAACACGACAAAAAGAGACCAAGTGATTAAGAATACGTATTTAATGATGTGGTAAAGGCGAGTCATTTAACCTACCTCCTTGCCATTTAATAAGCGTGTAAAGAACTTCGCGATAAGAGTAAGAGTAACGATCATTACTACGAGATAAATTAGCGATAAAGCAGCTGAGTAGCCCACTTGGAAGTCTCGTAATCCTCTAATATAAATATAGTATGAAGGGGTTTCAGTAGCCGTACCTGGTCCGCCCGATGTGAGTACGTAGACTGTATCCATAATCTTAGAGGCTTCTATCAATCGAATGATTATTGCTCCAATAGAGATTGGCCCCATCAAAGGAAATGTGACTTGCCAGAATGTTTTCCAAGCGCTAGCGCCGTCGATAGCAGCTGCTAAGTAAGGTTCACGAGGCAAGGAAACAAGACCTGCGAAAAGTAGCAAAAACATGAACGGGGTCCACTGCCACACCTCGACAATTAGCACACTTACAAAAGCTCCTGTGGAGCTTGATAGCCAAGGCACTGCGTCAATACCGATTACGCCAAGTAGATCATTTGCTGGACCGAGGCTTTCATGGAAAATCGTTCGCCAGATGACTGACATTACAACAGGTGTTGTCATCATCGGTATAAGGAAAATCACCCTAAGTGTGCGCCCTCCACGCACTTGCTTCCACACAGCCAGTGCGAGCGCAAAACCGAGAACATACTGAAGAGTTACACTAATAAAGCTCATTAACGAGAGCCGAGCAAAACTCTCCCAAAATCGAACATCCTCAAAAACGCGGAGGTAATTTTTTCCCCCGATGTAATCAAGTCCTGCTTGGTAAACATCCCAACTCGAAAAACTAACTCTAACAGTAAAGAGCAGTGGGAATAGTATTATCGCAACTAAGGTCAGCAAGGCTGGCAATAAAAAGAAATACTTCGCCTTAAACATCTTTATCTCCCTGAATAAAGGAGGCTCTCCTTGGGAGAGCCTGAATTGGAAGTTGCCTTTATGCGTCCTCTAGGGCAACAACGTTGGCGTAAGCATCTCGCAAACGATCTTTACCGATACGATCGACGATCTCCGTCCACTCTGCAGCGACTTGATCTAATGCTTCTTGTGCTGATTTCTGTCCTGACATTGCTGCGGCTACACCGTTTGCCATTGAAGACATGAACTGGCCAACACCAGGCACACGAAGGTCGTAAACACGGTTCGGGCTCGTTTCCATTTCAGACAAAGTTTTTACATAGCTGTTTGCCACTTCTGGATCCCACCCCATACCAGTCCATAGATCAGAATTGAAGTGACTGTTCCGATATGGATTAACGCCAAAACGGCCGATTTGAAGATCGTGCTCTGCATTACTCTCATTTGAGAAGAAGCAAAGGAAATCAAAAGCCATTTCTTTCTCCTTTGATGCATTACTTACGGCAGACGACCAACCCCATGTCATGTAGGGAGCGCGATTCGGAGTCTCGAATTTATCCCACTTCCCAGTCACTCGGTTCCAAACTTCAGAGGCCCCTGGCAATGGAGCAGCTGATACTTTGTTGCGAATACGATTGTTCTCTTGCTGAGCCTGTATAAATGCGTCATCCCAGCTGTAACTCATCAACGTTTGTCCGCCGCCGAATGAAAATATTTCGTCTCCAAGTCCAAAGTTCGTGCCGCCTGGCGGGAACGCTTGTTGTGCTTCTACAAACAGCTCAAGACCACGCACAAACCCGGGTGTATTAATGAGTGGAGTCATAGTCTCAAGATCGAAGAAAAATCCACCTTTAACAGCTGGGTGTTTTGCATAAGCCGCCGCACGACTTATGAAAGCAGAGAACATAAGGTCATCACGTTTAGCCACCTCAGCAGAACCATAATTTAGCTCACCGTCACCATCCCAATCGAATCCTGAAAAGTAATTAGCTACTTGATTGTATTCCTCCCATGTCGATGGCACTTTTAGTTCGTTACCGGTGTTCGCTTTGTACTTGGCTTTCATCTCATCGCTTTCAAAGATGTCAGAACGGTACTTCAGGTAATGACGGTCACCATCCATTGGGTACTGAATCATCTGACCATTCCATTGAGCAACACCGCGGAAACTGTCGGTAACGTCTTTCATCCCTGTCGAATTTATGTAATCTTCAGGTACAGGAGAAAGGAAGCGGTTAAAGTCACCGATCCAAAGAGATGCGTAGAACAAGACGTCGTATGCGTTCTGACCGCTCTGAAAAGGGATCATAATTCGCTGGAAAAGATCTCCGAAAGGTACGTGAACCACATTGACCTCTGCTCCGGTGAGCTTAGAAAACTGCTCTGCATGCAACGCTGTAGGCTCACCAATAACTGGAATAGCATGGGTTATAATATTTAGCTTTTTCCCGGTATAGTCTTTGGAATCAATTGCTGAATAGCTACACGTCCCAGGTAAATCTTTGTTGATACCATAATCTGTATAATTTGCTGCATGTACTGCAGTTGAAAGAAGACCTAATGAAGTTGACAGTACGACGATTGAACAGTTTTTTTTAATTAATGTATTCATAATTTCATTCTTTTAAGATTTAGTCTGTTTCTTATTTTCTAATTTGTTCGGAAAGGACTTTTTAAGGAATCAATACGGCACGGCCTTTTATATTTCCTGCGTTAAGTTCTTTCAGAGCCTTATTTGCATCCTCCAAGCGGAACTCTCGTGTCTCAAGATGCACCAGCCCTCTGTTAGCCAGCTCCATCAACTCTGTTAGCTCCGCCCATGTGCCCACTAAGTTACCGATGATATTTTTTTCAGTGATAACCATGTCTACTGTCGGAACGACGATGTTTTCTCCGTATCCAACGACATAGTAGTTACCTGCATTCCTTGTCATAGCTAAACCGCGGGAGGTTGTTCCACGCTCACCCACAAAATCGAGCACCGCTTCAGCACCTCGCCCGTTAGTTAGCCCAAGTACAGCCTCCACTTCTCCACCGTCGGCTTTCACAAGGTGGTCGGCACCACACTCGCCGGCGAGTTTTAGAGAATTGTCGTTAGTATCTACGACTATGATCTCAGCAGCACACATTGCACGGAGAACCTGAATACCGATATGACCCAGGCCGCCAGCTCCGATAACTACACAATATTCGCCGGGTAACAAATGTCGTGTTGCCTTCTTGGCTGCCCGGTATGCGGTTAGCCCAGCGTCAGAGTAGGGAGCGACGTCTTTAGGATTTAGTGATTTTGGGAGAGGCACTATATTGCGAGCAGAAGTCACTAGTGCATCGGCGTAGCCACCGTTACTGTCAAGACCAGGAAAAGTTCCGTCCCCATGCATGTCTTGACCACGACGGCAAGCAATACAGGTTCCGTTTGATATTTTTGGATGAACTATTACTGGATCACCTTTTTTCAACCCTTCAACTTCGGGGCCTACGTCTTCGATCCATCCAGCGTTCTCATGTCCAAGGATAAGCGGTAGTAGGGCATCTCCAGTAGGATCCATGTGAGGACGCCATACGCCTTCAATAACATGTAAATCCGTTCTACAGACACCAGCTCCGCCGATCCTTACGATGACGTCATTTGCTTTATTGATCGATGGATCGGGTACGTCAGAGTATTCGACCCACGAATCCGCAGACAGATGTTCGTCGTATTTATAAAGTACTTGTGCTTTCATTTGCAGCTCCATGTGTTTTGTTTGGCACACTTAATCATGCTGGAGCAGTGGCGAATGTTCTTCAATCAAATGGAGTGTTCAAAAAGTGAAAAGTCAGCAGCATTGGTGTTCATTATTTGAACATTATGTTGACGATACAAAGCGTTCCAAATATCGTGATTAAATAACAAAAAAAGTAAAAGCTTATGACCGATATAATTTTAGACGCGCTCAATAGGAAAGCGTCTTCAAACCAGCAAAACACTTCGATGAGACAGGCTGCCATAGATAGCAGTTGGTCCCGCTCCCTAAGTTCTGGGCTGGATCCTTTGGGGACGCCGATCGATGCGTTTGTTTCACATGACGAACTTCGTGCTTCTAAAGAAAGGAACCACCGATTGTTCTCACTGGTTCGCCCTGAGCTCGAACTCCTTAGTACTCAGATTGCTGGTACAAACTTCATGACGGCTTTCACTGATGGAGAAGGCGTAATACTTGATTCAATCATGGATCCAGAATTCGAGGCTCTTGAAGCGATTAAATACTCCCTTCAACCGGGAGCCATCTGGACTGAGGAGTATCGAGGAACTAATGCCGTGGGGATTTCACTCCATACTGGAGAGCCATCATCGGTATGTGGTTCGGAACATTTCTTTGCTGCGGCTAACACGCTATTTTGTGCCGCAGCTCCTATCATAGATTCGAAAGGTGTAATCGTAGGTGTGTTGGATGCGTCTTCGCAGGTTGCTGAACGTCAATTTCATACGTTGGCACTATTAAAAATGTCCGCAGTCAATATAGAAAACAAACTATTCATAGAAGATCACCGAGACGAGTTTGTAGTTGTATTCCACCCACGGGTCGAATATTTATCAACTCAAAGTGTTGGCATGTTAAGCGTTAATGAACAAGGCCAAATTACTGGAGTAAACCGCAGAGCGGGAGAGCTCATTTCGGGGCTCGCTATTCGATCGACAAGCGATTTTTCAGATATATTCAAAGGCGAATTTTCATCGATCATTGGTGAACTTGATAGCTGTGATACTTTAAGGTTGGTAGATTGGTTAGGTGCAGGTTATTTTGCTCGATTGTTACGCTCGAACAAAATATCACGACCTCAAAAAAACGAGCGTCGTTTAGAAATTAAACTACCCTCAATTAGCGAGCTTCCTCCTGCAACTTCTAAACTCATTTTTCGTGACGAGCAAATGTTTAAAAATGAGAAACTAGCACTCAAAGCTGGAAACATGGGGCTTCCTATTATGATATCCGGACCTGCAGGTTCAGGGAGAACGACTTTTGCTAAACATATTCATAATCTACTGAACAAAGGAAAACCAATACTAGCTTTAAACTGTAAAAATTTAGAGCATGTGTGCGAGGAGCGATTTGCCATCGCAAAACTGCTTCACGACGGTTACTCGACCGAATTAGATATAACCGCTGGAGGAACCATCCTGTTTGAAGATCTATCGCAGTTATCAATCTCTGATGCTAATTGGTTAGTGAATCTTCTCCATGAAATTAGAGACACAGGTGTAGAAGATAGATGGCTTATCTTATCTACGGATAGCGATGGTACTAATTACGAGAATCTTTGGAACAAGACAGTAAGATCTGAACTCTTGCGCTTAGCTCAATTTAGAATTCATTTGCCGGAGCTCTCAGAGCGCAGTGATTTGGGTCTTATTGTAAGAGCAAAAATGCAAGAGATATCAGATAAGCATAGGCTAAATACATCTGCAATCGAGGCCATTGTAGGTAATACAAACAATCTTAACTTCACCGTGCTCATTAGCCAATTACAAGTTCTTGCTATTAATTGCCCGCCTGGTCTAATTAAGTATGATGACGTACAGAAACTTTTTAGAATAAAAGATATTCTCTATAATCCGTGTTCTAAATGCCTCGGCAAAAAGGCAAAAGAAATCAAATGCGTTGAGATAAGAAAAACTTATTCCAAATGCAATTCCAACGTCGCCTTTACTGCACGCCGTCTTGGGGTATCTCGCAACACTGTGTACACTCATGTTTTGGATTAAATCCAGCAAAGAATAAATATTTGAATTAAATCACTTCAGGTGATCGTTCAAAGTAAAAATATAGTCCAGCGATTTACCACTCCCAACAGATCCAAACTGAGCAGGTTAGAACGACCGTAATGCAGCCTAAACCTGACGTGGATCAGACGGTCTTGCGAAGGACCGCTTATGCGGGTTCTCTGTCGTTCGAAGTGTTTTCTCGAATGGCAACTACTGCGGGAACTTAGTCTATCTCAGAAGCCATCAGTCGTTGATTATTAATC
>JABXHP010000355.1 GCA_013373575.1 Oceanospirillaceae bacterium
CGTGGTCATAAGCACATCCTTTATTGCTGTTTTTATATTCTGATGTAGAGACTATTTGTAAGGCTAAAAGCTACAAATGTCGAGTGAGAAAAATTGGGTTTGGGAGCAGTTTGCCTAGGTGGGATAAGTGAGTATCCCTTGTTGGTTACAGCGACTCAAGCGTTTAGCCGTGGGAGCCCGGTATCCTGGGCAATTTGTGTGTCCGGCCGCGCTGATACGAATAAAAAGTCCACCGGGAACTAGAGGGTGTGGTCTATTAGTTTCTATCTGTTGCGAATTCTGAATATGAGAAGTCGTCCGCAAGCTGTACTAATTTCTGTTAACCATCGGGCGCTTACAGCAGTTAAAGATTGCTTCTGGGGTCCTGCTTTTTGTGCAGAATTCGGAGGATTTCAATGCGATTAGATACAACTCGGTAGAATAATATGTGGCTTTCCGCGGGTAGCGATCGAAGGGATGTCTGTAGATCTTTTCTCTCCACCCCGACAAAAGGCTGCTCTGTGAGTAACCAAGCATGCTCTTCTAATCGATCAAGATAATTCACGGAGTTAGTTCGGCCCCATCTACTGAGGCCAAATTGAAAAATTCCTTTCAGATCGGCTTTGCTAGCAGGGGAAAAATGTAGCTGATAGGTCACTCAGTTAACTCTTGACGTCAGCAAACATGGCGTGGAGATCTGCTTTTGACTCTATAGCGATTCCCGCACCTTGGTCCATTTGATCTACACCGACCTGGATTTGCTCGCGAAGCTTGGCAATCTTGAGATCATGTATCCAATCTTCATGCGAATCCATGAAGCGTAGCGCTTCTCGGATTACTTCACTTGCGTTGTTGTAGAGGCCGCTTTCGACCTTGGCTTTCACTCGAGCCTCAAGCTCAGGTGTCAGTGAAACATGCATGTCAGCCTCCAAAGATTTTCATCAACTATAAAAATGCTAGGTTTGGCTACAAATATTGTCAATGTATGTATATTCATCTCTCGCAATCACAACAAAAATTGCGATATTTACACTCGAATCTCTGTTGATGAAGGGCAGGGCGATGATTTTGATTCGGTGACTGCGCAGTTCATGGCGTGTGCTAAATATATCGGCGCCAAGTTATTGCGAAAGGAGGACATGATGCATGCGCTATATGAGGATCTTGGCTGTTCAGGTAATTCCTTGGGCAGGCCAGGAGTGTCGGCACTACTCAGCATGGTTTGGTTGATGTGGTGGTCGTAATTCGACGTGATCAGCAGAATATCACTGTGATAAACAACCATTACACAGACGAATTTACACTCTCGCTTTCGTGACAGAGAAATATATGAGGGGATTACGACTCACGCTAACTAATGGGAATAGTTTGAAATGGAGCGGCTAAATGCATTTTCTTATGTGGTTGCTCATGCGGTAAAAATAAAAACCACCTAGTGAGGAGCTAACTTATTTGGAAATATGTTGAGGTGGCGGGGTTGATTCGGGCCATCCTGGCCCTCAACCCGTTGGGGCAACGCTTTGCGTTGTCCAAAACTGCTCCGGGCAGTTTTGTCGAACCCGCTCCGCGGGTTCTCAAGGCCGCTCTGATACAAACAAAAAGACCACCGCTAGGGTGGTCTTTTTGTTTGTATTTGGTGGAGGTGGCGGGTTTCGAACCCGCGTCCGCCAATCCTCTGCCTCAAGATCTACATGCTTAGGCTTCTCTATTTAATTAACCCGTCGCGTCCCGAGAGCCAGGGAGCTATGGGCGAGCCTTTTTAGTTTTAACCCGTTGACTTAAGGCGAAGGCGCGGGGCGATTCTGTCTCATATGACACTGCCGAAACTCTGAGTTACAGACACCTTAGAGGGCAGCGCTAGCAGTCTTAAGCTGCTAGAGCGTAGTTATCGTCGTTTGCAACTATAACTGTGTGATGAGGGATTTACGAGAATCATCACATTCTCGACATGCACCTAAGGGTTCGCAACCAGCGTCGAATCCAAGTCACCCCCGGTGAGGCGAAGTATAGCGTCTGTTGTGGTTGTTACAAGGGAAAAACTAAAAGCGACTACTGGTTCTTACTTAGAACACGAGCTTTTTCGCGGTTCCAGTCACGCTCCTTTTCAGTAGCGCGCTTGTCATGCAGCTTCTTACCCTTAGCGAGGCCGATTTCACATTTTATCTTGCCCTGCTTCCAGTAGAGAGCGAGAGCAACGCAAGTTTGGCCTTTGGCGGCTACTGCATTTTCGAGGCGCAAGAGTTGTGCACGATGCAGAAGGAGTTTGCGGGGTCGCAATGGGTCTGCGACCACGTGGGTACACGCCGTTTTTAGCGGTGTGATGTGGGCGCCAAGTAGCCAAGCCTCGCCGTTTTTGAAGTCGACATAGGACTCTACAAGCTGAGCGCGACCGTCACGCAGGCTTTTTACTTCCCATCCAGTAAGCACAAGTCCAGCTTCGAACTTGTCTTCGATGGTGTACTCAAAGCGAGCGCGTTTGTTTTGGCAGATCGTATTGCCGCCGGGAGACTTTTTCTTTTTTGCCATAGCCGCGGATTATATAGAGCGGCCCTAAGCAAGGAAAGCGCAAAGAGAACTCTGTTAAGCGCCCTTGTTTCAAATCTTTATAAACGTGAAAATAGGCGCCAGTTAAGAATAGAACGCTAGGAATAGAATGACGGTCATAAATCGTACCGCACTGGTTTTGCACACCGCTGAGGAGATGTTCGACCTGGTCAACGATGTGCGCCGCTACCCTGAGTTTCTACCTTGGTGCAGCCGCACAGAGGTGGTGAGTGAAGGGGACGATCATATTGAGGGTACCCTTTATCTATCAAAAGGTGGTCTCAGTTATAGTTTCACGACGCGTAACGAACTTGAACGACCTAAGCAGATGAAAATCCGACTTGTTGAGGGGCCGTTTAAGAGTTTGGAGGGGGAGTGGACCTTCACCGAGCTGAGTGATGAAGCGTCCAAAGTTGAGCTCAACCTCAGTTTCGAATTCTCCGGCAAACTAACAAGCCTGGCGATGTCAAAGGTATTCAATAGCGTGGCGAGCACGCTAGTTGATGCCTTTGTCAGCCGCTCCGATCAGATCTACACCTGAGGTATTAGATGATTACCGTTGAAGTTGCTTACGCGCTGCCGACAGAGCAGAAGATCATTGCGCTGCAGGTGGAGGAGGGGTCGACCGCATTTGAAGCTGTGGCTCGATCAAGAATTGCTGAGATATTTCCAGAGATCGATATCAATCAAGCCCCAATGGGGATATTTGGTAAAGCGATAAAAGACCCAAGGGCACAAGTGTTGAGTGCTGGCGATCGGGTCGAGATCTATCGCCCGCTAATAATCGACCCTAAGGATGCGCGTGCCGCGCGCGCCGCGAAAGCAAAAGCCAAAAAAGAGAAGGCCGAAGAGTAGTTAAGCCAGCAACCTCGCAGTATAACTGGCCATAAGATTAGGTGGTTATTCTCCAGTCGCGAGCTTATCTCCCAGCGGAAGCTGGGCTCTTACTCAGCAGCTGTTGGGCGCAGGTTGCCCTCTAAGCGAGATAGACGTCCACCATCAAAGTAGAGCGTGATTCGACGCTGCTCAACGCGCTCATCTTCCTGCACTAGTTGGTATATGTAGTCCCAGCGAGTCTGATTGAAGGTGTCGGTCAGCAGCGGCGTACCCATAACGTATCGCACTTGTGACTCAGTCATTCCCGGACGGAGTTGATCAACCATCTCCTGCGTCACTTCGTTACCTTGGGCAACATCCATTTTGTAAACTCCAGGGAAAGAGCTGCAGCCAGAGAGTGTAAGTAGGGTCAGGGCGACGAGAAGTTGCTTACGCATGGGTTAAAAGCTTCCACTTTTGTCCGTTACAATTGATAATCTAAGGAGCTAATTAACGAGTGCCTTAGCCTCAAGGCTCTCGCTGTTAGTGCTTGCAGTCTAACACCGTCAAGGTTTAACCGCCTAGAGCCAAAGCCGGAACACAGGAAGATAATATGCCGCTGGAAAATCAGGAACTTCGCAAAGCTGGTCTTAAAGTAACCCTGCCACGTGTGAAGATCTACCAAATTCTAGAGGCTGGTGGAGAGGGCGATCACTTCTCGGCGGAAGATATATACAAGCTGCTGATGGAGCAGGGCGAGGACGTAGGTCTGGCGACTGTCTATCGCGTATTGACTCAATTCGAAGCGGCGGGACTCGTTATGCGCCACCATTTTGAAGGTGGTCACTCGGTATTTGAACTTTCACGTGATGAGCAGCATGACCACGTAGTCTGCGTTAAGTGTGGTCGTGTGCGTGAATTTAACGATGCTGAATTGAGTGCTCGCTTGGCGCAGATTGCTGAAGAGATGGGTATTGTAATCAGCGACCGCACCCTCTATCTGTACGGCCACTGTGCTAACGGCTGCGATGAGTAATTTGCTAGTGAGTCTGCGCTCGCAGGTTCACTAGATGCCTGTATCTAGCATCTCTCTTGCGTGGTCGAGTGTCTTCTCGGTAATTTCCAAACCGCCTAGCATCCGGGCAACCTCGTTGACCCTCTGATTCTCTGTAAGAGCGGCGATGCGCGTTTCAGTTATACCCGTATCTGCATTTTTGCTCACAAATAGATGCTGGTTACCTTGAGAAGCAACCTGAGGCTGGTGGGTTACACAGAGCACCTGAGCGCGCTTTCCAAGCTGGCGCAGAAGGCGCCCAACCACTTCCGCTATTCCGCCGCCTATGCCGACATCAACCTCGTCAAATATTAGCGTTGGTGTGTCTGTGATTTGCGCAGTTACAACCTGGATAGCCAAGCTGATGCGCGAGAGCTCGCCACCTGAAGCGATGCGTGCAAGAGGTTTAGCGCTCTGGCCTGAGTTGGTACTTATAAGGAACTCGACCTCCTCGAGCCCCTGAGCGCTAATGTGTTTTGCATCCACCGGACTCAATTGAGCGACAAAGCGAGCGCTGCTCATGCCGAGCATTTCAAGTTGTTGATTAACTTGTTTGTTTAGATTTGAGGCCGAACTCTCGCGTAGCTTACTGAGTTTGCGAGCACTCACTAATAGCGCTTCATTAGCTGCACTCACTTCTGCCTCTAAGTGCTCAAGATCCTCGTCTACATGGCTCAGCTCAGCCAACTGTGCGTTCAGTGTCTCCATTAACTCAGGCAGCTGTTCAGGCGCTACGCGGTGTTTGCGGGCGAGATCGTAGATCGCTGTTAGACGAGCTTCAACTTCGTAGAGTCGCTCAGGGTTTAGGTCGATTCCTTGGAGGTAGTGATCTAGCTCACGCTGCGCCTCCTCCACCTGAATGAGTGCTGTATTGAGCATCTCGGTGGTTTGAGTAAGAGCAGGGTGGTTGCTCTCCATCTGTTGTAGCAACTGCAGGGCGTGATTCAGTAGTGCGCTGGCATGCTCGGCATCGCCATCACCGAGCAGCTGATTAAGCTGCTGGCCGCGTTGCAAAATGGCTCCTGCGTTCGCTAGCTCC
>JABXHP010000143.1 GCA_013373575.1 Oceanospirillaceae bacterium
CGTTTCTTTAGAGCCCTCAGCCTCTAGCGAGCCGTCAGCCTGTGAAGTGCCTTCAGTTTCAGCAGATAGAGAGCCCTCAGGCACCGCTGTCTCATCCTCCAAACCGACCACCGAGACTGGTCTTGGCGTAAATTCGGCGAATCCACCCTCAGCGGTCCACTCCGTCCTGCCCTGCTCAACGCGAATAACACCCTTAAAGCGCTGTTGCAGATAGGGTACGACCTCTTCAAGCGTGTCTATATCACAGAGGATAACGCCACCACGGTCGTCGTCCGTGGTAAAAAGATAGGATTTCACTGCTCCTCGCTCCCTCGTGTTAGATACCATCTAAATCCGCAATCGAAGTTTACCAGAAACACCTAAGGTTGCACCGACCTTAACGAGATTCGGTGCTAAACTGTAACTTGCAATCTCGCCTTAGGAAGTTGGAATGAACGCTAGTGATCTTTTAGCCATCGTAATTGAACCCTCCCGCATGCAGCGCAAGTTGGTACTCGCCGCGTTAGAGCGCCAGGGGGTCGTAGATGTAGAAGAGTTTGAGTCTGCCGGGCCAGCCTTGCAGCGCATGCAGACAATAACCCCAGATCTAGTCGTATCCTCCATGCACCTTGAGGATATGACTGGCACCGACCTACTGCATCGTATGCGCGAAAATGAGAGACTGCAGGAGGTTACCTTTATGCTGATCTCATCAGAGACACACTACCGTTACCTTGAGCCTATCCGCCAGGCTGGCTCGATTGCCATCTTACCCAAGCCCTTCAAAGAGGAGGATCTTGGTCGCGCCCTATCTAGCACCATCGCCTACATTGATGCACAACATCATGAGGGCGATCATGAGTTTGAGTTCCTGCGGGTACTGGTAGTGGACGACAGCCGTATGTCACGCCACTATGTGCGCCAAATTCTTGAGTCGATTGGTATTCAGGAGATTGCGGAGGCAGCTAACGGTGCAGATGCTCTGGAACAGCTGGCTAAACGTGATTTCGATTTGGTCATCTCTGACTACAACATGCCGGAGGTCAATGGTCGCGAACTAGTGGAGCATATCCGCGCGGACAGCAACCAGACCGGTATCCCTGTCCTAATGATCACCTCAGAGCAGAACGAAGCTAATCTCGCTGCTATAGAGAATGCCGGTGTATCAGCACTGTGTAACAAACCCCTCGCGTTTGAGGGGCTGCGTGGTCTTATTCAACGACTCATCGCTGAGAACTCATAGAGCTTTTGCAAAAGCCCCCAAGAGACAGCTGCGCTACTTCTCGTCGAGCAGCTGCTTTGGATCGAACCCCATAATCAAACCACCCCAGTGTTTACCGTTGACATAGAGCGGGATCGACAGGTCATTCAGAACCTCACCGGTATCTCGAACAAAGGTCTGCAGAAGGAAGGGCTCTGTATGGCTCGCCCTGCGTTTCTCCGCACGGTTACCATCAAAGATACGACGATGCCGACTCTTCAGGTTATCGACAGAGAAGTCACCAGTAATAGGGTTAGAGACCTTAGTGTGGTGCGCCGGAGCATAGCCGTTGCGATCCACAGCGATGGCGTAGATAAACTCAGGGCGCTGCGAGATGAAGCCATCAAACATTGGGCGTAGCAACCGCTCGTACGCATCGGTGTAGACCAGGTCGTACTTCTCCGGTTGCTGCCCCGCATTGGTGCGCTTGTACTGCTCATCAAACAGATTGAGTCCCTGAGACTGCAAGCTTGCCAGCGCGGCACTCACCTGCTCCGCCCAAGCGCGACCCGTCTGAATCATATTTTCGAAGCCACCAAAGCCGATAATAAAACGTGACAGCAACTCTTGCGTCTGC
This sequence comes from Oceanospirillaceae bacterium, assembly GCA_013373575.1. Taxonomy (GTDB): domain Bacteria; phylum Pseudomonadota; class Gammaproteobacteria; order Pseudomonadales; family Balneatricaceae; genus Marinobacterium_E. Next base: position 1,818 of record JABXHP010000143.1, read on the forward strand.
TCGGTCGCCAACTCTAGTTCATCTGAGTACTCACGCGACTCATGCATCTCGTTGCGAATCCCCTCAGACATCTGAGTGATCTCCGCCACATGGTTGTGTGACTCTTTATTTGTGTAGGCGAGTTCGTCCAGCGCCGCACTGATACCGGTTAACTGTCCGCCAACAGACTCAAACTGAGAGATGAGCGTCGCGAAGTTTTCGCTGGTGTTACTGATATAGGATTCGGTATTCTCAATATAACCCAATATCTGCTTGGCACTGTGGTTGGTGTCACCCACCAGACCCTTCATAGTGTTGATACTAGCGTCGATCTCACCAGTCGCATCGCTCACTTTCTGTGCAAGATTACGTACCTCATCAGCAACGACGGCAAAGCCGCGCCCAGCGTCACCGGCGCGCGCGGCTTCAATCGATGCGTTCAATGCCAGTAAGTTGGTTTGATCCGAGAAGCTTTGCACAGTAGAGACAATTTCAGTCATGCTGGCAGAGTTCGCCAACAACTGATCAACAGACTGCTGAAATCCGGTCACCTGCTCACGAATCGCTCTAACCTGCTCTAAAACCTTATTCAACTCTTCACCCGACTGATTAACTCGGCTGAGGTTATCCCCATTGTGTTCGTTGATCGTTAACGTGGTACTGGCGATCTCACTGATCGCCTGGGTAGCTTCAGAGCTCGACTGAAATACCTGTTGTGCCTGCGATTCCTGGCGCTCTGCTACCTTGCCTGCTTCCAGCGTAACCTTCCGTACACGCGTTGCGCTTAGCGCCACACGGACTGAGCGGCGGCGGGTCTCTGCAATCATCTTTTTCAAACTATCAGCGAAACCGTTGTAGGCCCTGGCCATGTCAGCGATCTCATCCTGCGTCTGAATAGGAAGACTGACCGAGATATCACCATTGCGATCGCGCACGCCATTGAGCACATCAATCATCGCCTGCACGGGTTTGAGGAATAAGTGACGCATAAAACCGATCGTAAACAGGCCACCAGCTACAGAGAAGAAGATGGCGAAATAGAGTAGGCCCTGGATCCAAGTGCGTGTGCTCGCGTCTAGGGCCTCTCCCGGTTGCGGTAACAGCATTAGCAGTATCAGCGCGATCGCGATAGGCGGAATAGAGACGAAAAGAAGGTTTCCAACAATCTTCTTGGTAAGGCTATTGAAGAGAGATTTCTCAATACTGCGGTACAAGCTCATTAACGACTCCGTGGTTTTCGGACGATAGTACTTACCATAGTAGAAAGGCACCATAGTGCTTTAGTTGCTCGCGACTTGCACGATAGTCGGGACAGTACCGCTCCACTAGCGCCCAAAAACGTGCTGAGTGGTTCATCTGCTGCAAGTGACAAAGTTCATGCACTATTACATAGGCTTGAATTGTTGAGGGTAGGTGCAGGATTCTCCAATTCAACGTCACCTCCTTTGCAGAGGAGCACTGGCCCCACTTGCGCTTGTAGTGACGCACATTCACGGACTTGGGTACCAGACCAATTTGATTGGCGATATCTAGGGTCATACCAGTAAGTAGAGGCTTTGCGGCTTCACGCAGCAGACGTTTCAAGCGAAGCTCTAGACGCTCGGCATCGGCAAAGCTATCTCGCCCACCAACCCAAACTATTTTGCGCCGTTGGTCTATACGCTCAACGGGGGTGAGAACTTTAGCGCTGTGTTCTAACCGATACTCCTCACCAAAGAGGCGTATGTGACCGCTATTGAGGTTAATTCGGTGGGCATCAAGGTGATCCCGCTGGCGACATAGACGTGGGTAGATCCAATCGGCTTTGGAGTGAACCCAACCCGAGATCCAGAGCTCATCCGCATTTTTGGGGGCGCGAACAATCACTTCGCCTGCATCAATTTGAATGCTCACGGTGCGTCGCTTAGCACTGCGCTCTATGCGATAGCTGAATTCTGCGTTGTCAGCCAGTTGAACCTGCATCTGCTCTCTTTAGACTCTGTCGGGGCCTTTTGGTGCGCAAAGCGCGCGAATTTCTGTTGAGCAGTGCAATAAGCTCACTGCGCTCTACCGCTTCGGGCGCGTAACGCAGTTGCTCATCTATCAGCGCAAGCTCAGTCAGAGACTCTGTCATTTCAGAGTAACCTGTTTTTACCTCTAGTGCGAGCTGAGCAAGCGTCTGTTTTGCCTGTCGCGCATAACCCAGGCGTGCAGCTGCAGCTTCAAAACGTCTCTGCGCTCGAATGAGTGGATCACGACTCTGTCTTGGACGCAGGTTAAAACCAACAAACCCAAGGATTAGCGCTCCGGGTAGCAGCAATGCTAGCGCCATCCTCAACGGCGTAATCTCGCCCATAAGTGAGCGTAACAGGTCACTTTGCTGGCTCTGATAATTGAGCACCCAGCGGTGCCAGGATAGATTAAGGGAATCAACTGCGCGGCGCATATCCAATAGCCAACCCGAATTGGTGAAGCGCAGGGGAGAGAGCGGACGATCAGCCAGGAATCCGGGTTGCGTCGAGAAGAGCTGTTCAGCTGATTGCTCAATGCGCTCAGGAGCAACCGCGGCGGTGGGATCGAAGCGCACCCAGCCACGCCCCTCGTCAAAGTACTCCACCCAAGCATGTGCATCCCACTGACGCACCGTCAGGTAGTTAGCGCCAGCATTAAACTCTCCCCCCTGATACCCACCAACCAGCCGAGCCGGGACGCCAGCTGCACGCATCAGCAGCGCCGTGGCGCTAGCAAAATGTCCACAGAAGCCGCGCTGGGTATCAAACATAAACTGATCAACTGAATCTCCACCGAGGATCGGGGGCTGCAAGGTGTAGACGAAACTTTGATTGAAGTATTGCGCGATGCGCCTGACGAAACTTGGCAGATCCGCCCCCGACTCGCTCCACCACTGCTGTGCGAGTGCCTGTGTGCGCGGGTTCTGTGCTTGTGGGTAATCAAGGTTGCGCGCTATCGCCGCCTCACTCAATTGCGATGCTAATTGATAGCGCGAGGCTGAGACTACCTGGAAGGCCTGGCGTTTATCCATTGGGGATCGCGTTACCGCTTGGCGTGCACCGCGAAGGTCAGCACCCTGTACACTAAGCGGCACATCCAGCACCGGTAGCCAGGGGCGATTACTCGGCTCCATGATCACCTCATATGAGAGCGATCCAGAGGTGGCAACAACTTCCTCCAAGCGTCGAACGAGAGGTTCGCCCAACTTCCAACTGCGACCATCGAACTCGGAGTAGACCAGAGCCCGCCAGTAGCGCTGCGACGTTGGTGGGACAGCACCGTCAAAAACAGCCCGAAAAGCGAGCTCATCCGAGCGCGTCATAGAAGAGATATCACCGGGGGATACGCTATCTGAGAGTCCGGTCTGCGCTGCGCCCGAATCCAAGGGAACACTCCATAGTGGACCGATACGCGGGATCAGAATAAACAGCAGCACCATCATAGGTAGCGCTGGCAACATCAACTTTAACGTACTGCGGATACTCGGTAACGGTGCACGCAGGCGTGGATCGAATAGTGCCACCTGAGCCGCCAATACAATCGCGAAAGCCCCAAGGGCGTAGAGGCCGCTTAGGATCCCCTGCTCAAACAGAAACTGGGTGGCGATGATAAAGTAGCTCAGGTAGATCAGTACCAGTGCGTCGCGGCGCGTGTGTATCTCCAGCAGTTTGAACGCTGAACCGCCAATCAACAGAGCCAAGGTCCCTCGCATCAATGTTGCGCGATCAAAACTGAGAGCCAAACCTGCGCCAAGTAGAGCCAGTAGTGCAAGTTTTACAACCCAGTGCGGAAAACCCCAGATTCCACGATAGATCTGGATCCGTACCCCAGTGCAGGCGAGTAATAGTAGCCCCACCCAAAACGGCATGATCAGCAGATGCGGTAAGGCAGCTACCCAAAGGCCAGCAAGCTGCCAATTTAGCGCACGCGGGGTGAGCCAATTGTTCATTCTGGCGGCTCCTGCCCCAGCTTCGCCAGCGCCAGCAGTGCCGCATCAACTTGTCCGCGCCCTGAGCCCACCTCAAGTCGACTGCCGGGAAGCTCCATGCCAAAGGGTTTACTCTCGCTCTGTAACTTCAACACCCAATAGCAGAGTCGACTCAAGCGCGCCTCAGTGTCCAACTCTGGCCAGAAACTCCAACGCAGCCAACGTGAATCGCCCTGTATATCGGTGAACTCTTTTACTTGCAGAGGCAGACCACGCGCCAGCGTCGCCCAGGCAACACGACCTAGAGACATGCCCTCGCGATACTCCTCCAACCCGCTAAACTCCTCATTTCCCTCCCCGTGCTGAGCACCCGTGTCGCTCTGCAGAGCAGACTGAGGCAGGCTGCCACCCGCTTCAGGCTTTGGGTATACCCAACTGTGCTGCCCCAGATTTACATAGCTCCATGCGACAAACAGCCCCATGGGGTAGCGCGAACTCAAACGCAGAACACCCGGACGGTGCAGACCGCGCTTACCAACCGCAGCGCTGAGCTCTAGCGTGCGCTCGGCCTGAGGTTCAAGTGTGAGGATAAACTCATCGCCACCGGGGTACTCCATACTGACCCCCACTACAGGATGATCAGGCGCACGAAGGTGCAGTCGGTAGCGACTCTTCTCACCTGCAAATACAGAGACCGAGCCCCGAGCGCTTAGGGTGATACCCCGCAGGTTATTGTGCGTGTGTACCATTGATACCAGTAGTACACCAATCAATAGAAAGGTGAGGCCATAAACCAGATTGTTCTCATAGTTGATGGCCAATAGCATAAGAAGCAGAAGCAACAGAA
>JABXHP010000293.1 GCA_013373575.1 Oceanospirillaceae bacterium
ACTACATAGAGGGCGTGGGGACCGAAGCGGTTACGCTCGATGCCGCCCGGGTGCGAGAGGCGGTCGGCATTATTGCAGGCACCCCAAATGATGCGGATAACCTATCGATAATTATGACGGCACGTGAAATGAACGCGAAGCTCATAACCGTTGTGCGTCAAAACCACGCCGCCAATGAGTTGATGTTCAGTAATTCGCGAGCAGATTTTGTGATGCAGCCAGGGCATACCGTTGCCACAAAAATATTGGCCCACATCCGTACACCACTGTTGGAGCTGTTTCTTCAGCAGTTGAACACCAAAGATGAGGTGTGGTGTCACACCCTGATGAATCGAATCTCGCAGAGTGTGGGAGAAGAGCGCGTTGATAGCCGGAGCTTTATTATCAGTCTGGAGCAGACACCGGCAGTTTTTGAGGCGATTAAGGCAGGTGCAGAGATATCTTTACGAAATCTGATGAAAAGGCCCTATGATCGAAAGGCGAGCCTAGACTGTTTCCCCCTGCTATTGAAACGCGCTGGCGATATCGTGCTGACTCCGGGAGAGCTCGAGGCTTTGCAAATTGGGGATGAACTACTTTTTTGTGGACGGTTTGAGGATCTGGACGATCAGCTCTGGATCTTGGAGAATCGTCAGACGCTCAACTACGTACTTAATGGTACTGACGGTAACCCTAACCCCATACTTCGCTGGATAAGGACTCTAAACATTTAATGGCCTACCTACTTCTTATCCTCACACCGATGTTCTGGGCGGGGAATTTTATTAGTGCCCGTGCAATAGCACCGGAAACCGATCCGTTGCTACTAGCGCTATTGCGTTGGATATTGGCGCTGCTGCTGATACTGCCTTGGTGGCTGCCCGTGCTGAGACGGGAGTGGCGAGCTATGCTGCAGAACCTGCCGGTTCTCAGTTGGCTCTCGCTCTGGAGTGTGGCCAGTTTCAATACAATGATCTACTTGGGTGTGGAGACGACTACGGCGAGTAACGCCGCTATATTTCAGGCGATTATCCCAGTTCTAATTATGATCCTTAGTTGGATCTTCTACTCCGAACGAGTCAGTGTGCTGCAGTGGTTGGGTGTGGCGCTCTCTATTTCGGGCGTACTTGTGATTGTCTCGCGCGCTGAGATGGCGCGCTTGCTCGGACTGCAGCTCAACCCAGGTGATCTTTGGATTATGGTTGCCGTTGCCTCTTGGGCTATCTACTCGGTTACCTTGCGTCATCGGCCGAGCGAGGTAAGCCCGTTCGGTTTCTTCGGCTTCTCAGTTGCCTTTGGCGTGATTGTCCTACTCCCCATTGCAGTGTGGGAGCAGGGTGGCGTCGTCTTGCCGCATTGGCGCGCCGAGGTTTGGTCGGTGGTCGCATACATCGCTATATTTCCTTCGATTCTTGCTTACCTCTTTTGGAACAGAGGTGTTGCGGAGATTGGCGCACCAACTGCGGGCCTGTTTATCTATCTGATTCCAGTTTTTGGATTGTTGTTGGCGATACTCTTTCTAAACGAGACCGTTCACGGGTATCATTTGGCCGGAATTTTATTGATCGCTGCCGGAATCCTCTTGGCGATGTATCGACGTATTAGCCGGTACATTAGGCAATCGACAGCAAAGGAGTTGTAATGAAGAGTTTTTGGATCGCATGTTTTTCGCTAATGCTAGTCTTGGCTGTGCCGATGGAGGCAGAAGCTAAACGCTTCGGTGGTGGCTTCTCACTTGGCAAGAGTTTCAACACTCAGAAGAAGGCTGCGCCGGCTACAGCACCCGCAAAACAGACAGCCACAACGAACCAGACCGGAAATGCGCCAACGCAGGCTGCTAAACCGGGTATGGGTGGACTGTTCGGCGGGCTGCTTGCGGGCGGCTTGCTAGGTGCGATGCTCTTTGGTGGTGCATTTGAAGGTATCCAGATGATGGATATTCTGCTAATCGGTTTGGCTCTCTTTCTGATGTTCAAACTGTTCGCACCCAAACGCGCTCCTGCTTATGCCGGTGGAGCAGGTGGCGAGCCTCAGCACAGCCAATCCCCGCGCTCGCAATCAGAAGACAAACAAGCAGTGTTTCGTCAGGCTAAGATGGATACTGCACCGAGCCAGCGGCTAGAGCAGAGCGCTGATCTTGAACCGCTGGAGACACCAGAGTGGTTTGACGCTGATGCATTCGTTGCTGAGGCACCGAAACATTTTGAACAGCTTCAAGTTGCTTGGGATGCCCAGGACTGGGACCAGATTGCAGAGTACACCTCACCAGAACTACTGGCACAACTAAAAACCAACCGCAGTGTTTTGCCCGAGCAGCAGAAGACAGAGGTTGTCTCTTGTATGGCTGAGCTCATCGGTTTCAGCCAGGGGCGTGCTGAGACTGTGGTTAGCGTCAACTTCCACGGCTGGATTCGCGAACAGGGCGACGAGCAGGCAACTGAGTTTTCTGAAGTCTGGCACCTTAGCCGTGTCGCCGCCGAGACGAGCGTAAGCTGGGTCGTGGTGGGTATAGAGCAGGCTTAGTTATTTTGCAGCTCAGGGGCTAACAGCTTGAAAATTGGGCTGCATATAGATAGCGTAGGCACTCGTGCCTAGGGCACCATACAATAATAGTTTTTCTGGGGAGAAGCGTGATGCGCGCAACAAAATTTACTCGTGTAGCTGTATTAGCAGCTGCAGTGGCTCTGGTAGCAGGTTGTAGTTCAACAAGCACGACTACGGATGGTGGAGCAGATGTGTCCGACGCCAACGGCGGTGCAATGACACAGGGTGCTGATGGCTCTAGTGTTCAGGCGGGTGCAAGCTACGCTGACGTGGCACGTCTGCGAACTACATTCTACTTTGACTTCGACCAGTCAGTTGTTCGTCAGGAGGGCTTTGCTGACCTTGAGGGTCACGCGCGCTACTTAGCGAACAACCCAAGCGCCAAAGTGCGCCTTGAAGGTCATGCCGATGAGCGCGGTACTCGCGAGTACAACATCGCATTGGGCGAAGCACGCGCGAATGCGGTAGCACGTCTTCTTATCGTAAACGGTGCGAGCAACGGCCAGATTGAGACAATCTCTTATGGCGAAGAGAAGCCTGCAACGCTTGGTCACACAGAGAACGAGTGGTCTCTGAACCGCCGCGTTGAGCTGAGCTACACTAGCCGCTAATGAGAAAGCTACTTCTACCCATCTTACTGGCCGCCTCCGTTGGAAGCGGCCAGCTTCATGCTGAGACACTGTCGCAGTCTGCGCAGAGTGAACTCGTACTGATGATCCAGCAGTTGCAGGCAGAGGTACGTCAGCTGCGTGGCGAAATCGAGACACAGCAGTACCGTATGCAGAAGCTTGAGCGTGAACAGCTCGAGCGCTACCGTGATATGGATCGTCGATTGAGTGCCTTGATTCTTGGAGGCTCAGACGCTGCGGTTGCTCCTGCCATGGCTCCGGCTACCGCTCCGGCGCCTGTACCGGCTGCAGCACCAGACGTTCAGCCTAGTGTTGCCACAGCGCCTGAAACTGCCCCGGCGCCTGCAACAACCCCCGCAGCTGCTCCGGCGATCAGTGATACTCAGGCATACGCATCAGCCTTTGCGCTGGTACGCGAACGCCGATTTGAAGATGCTCTGGCGGCTTTCCAAGGCTTCGTGGCTGAATATCCGGCAAGCGATAAACTGGCCAATGCACACTACTGGATCGGTGAAGTTGAGCTGGCACAGCAGAAGCTTGAGCCCGCTCGCGCAGCATTCCAGTTAGTTGTCGACCAATTCGCAGATCACAACAAGCGCCCCGACGCACTCTACAAGCTAGGTGTAACACAGGATCGTTTGGGTGATGTCGCCGGGCGCACGCAGAGCTTTGAGCAGCTTATTGCTGAGTACCCAAAAAGCTCTGCAGCTGGTCTGGCCCGCAACTATCAGTCACGTTGAGTTAGGGTAGATACATGAGTACAAAACGAGCCGTAGTCCTGCTTTCAGGTGGCTTGGATTCCGCTACTGTATTGGCGATTGCAGCCAGTCAGGGTTACGAGTGCTACGCACTCAGCTTCGATTATGGACAGCGAGCAGTGGCTGAATTGAACGCTGCCAAGGCTGTCGTCCGAGCGTTTCGTGCTAAAGAGCATCGTGTCTTCAATTTGGACCTCGCGCAGTTTGGCGGTTCTGCACTGACCGATAGCGACATCGATGTTCCCGATCAAGCGCAAGAGGGTATTCCCGTAACTTACGTTCCTGCGCGAAACACTATCTTCCTCTCGTTGGCACTGGCGTGGGCTGAAGTTCTGCATGCCGATGCGATCTTCATTGGTGTAAATGCGGTCGATTACTCCGGCTACCCAGACTGTCGTCCTGAGTTTATTGCGGCCTACGAGCAGATGGCTAATCTCGCTACACGCAACGGTGTTACGGGTGAGCCCTTCAAAATCGAGACGCCGCTAATTGACCTCACCAAGGCTCAAATTATTCAACAGGGTACTCAGCTAGGGCTGGATTACGGCATGACCGTCTCCTGCTACCAGACCGATGACGAAGGACGCGCTTGTGGTCAGTGTGATAGCTGCCACCTCCGCGCTAAAGGCTTTGCCGACGCAGGCTTGGCTGACCCCACGCGTTACCAGTAAATTGCAACTGCTCCTAATACATTCAGGATTAATCTCATGCTCAGTAAGGAACAACTCGATAAGCGCATTCTGGTTCAGGAGCACTTTGCGAAGGAGCATCTGCCGAGCGAGCTCAGTGCCGCCCAGATAGAACAACTCAATGACGAGATCATTGCTGAGCTAAAAGCGCGCGACGCTTGCCTGGTGGCTCACTACTACTGCGATCCTCTAGTACAGGCGATTGCAGAGAAGAGCGGTGGTTGTGTAGCGGACTCGTTAGAGATGGCGCGTTTCGGCGCGAATCATCCAGCCTCCACTCTTGTGGTTGCGGGTGTGCGCTTCATGGGTGAGACGGCTAAGATCCTCAGCCCTGAAAAGCGCATCCTGATGCCTACACTGGAGGCAACCTGCTCGCTGGACATTGGATGCCCTGTTAATGATTTCAGTGCATTCTGCGATCAGCACCCTGATAGAGAGGTTGTCGTCTACGCCAACACCTCAGCCGCTGTAAAAGCGCGTGCTGATTGGGTGGTCACCTCAAGCATTGCGGTACAGGTTATCGAGCATCTGGCTGAGCAGGATAAGAAGATTATCTGGGCGCCTGATAAACATCTGGGCTCTTACGTTCAGAAACAGACCGGCGCTGATATGTTGCTCTGGGATGGCGCTTGTATAGTTCACGAAGAGTTTAAGGCGAAGGGACTGCTTGACCTAAAGCAGGTCTACCCTGATGCTGCAATTCTTGTGCATCCAGAGTCCCCTGACGCTGTGGTTGAGCTTGCTGATGCCGTTGGCTCTACGAGCCAGCTTATCAAGGCGGCGCAGACATTACCTAACGAGACACTGATCGTTGCGACCGATCGCGGTATCTTCTATAAAATGCAGCAGGCAGCGCCCGGTAAAACCTTTATTGAAGCGCCGACGGGTGGCTCAGGTGCAACCTGTCGCTCCTGTGCGCACTGTCCTTGGATGGCAATGAACGGTTTGCAGAATATCCTTGCGGGGCTGCGTGAAGGGCGCGAAGAGGTGTTGGTGGATGCGGAGTTGCGCGTCAATGCGCTGCGCCCGCTGGAGCGCATGTTGAGTTTTCAAGCCGGCTAACGGAACAGCTCGTCTACCTCATCACGCAGTGCCTTGATCTCTTGCTCTCGCAGGGTTACCCACTCAAGTTGTTCAGGCTGGCGCCGTGCGTCACGGCGCGCGAAGTCTAACTGGCGCAGCGCAAGATCATACTCTCCTCTTAGTGCGAAGTACTCAATGCGGGCGCGATGTACCCAAGTTGTATCTTTGTTGAGCCCTGAAACTTCCGCCAGTAGATACCAGAGCTCGGTGTTGTTGGGGTGATCGCGCAGAAGGTCGCGCAGCAACCAGGCCGCATCGGCGTGGCGCCCCTCATCAATCAGCGTTCGAATCTTCGCGCGCTGAATGGCGTAGTCCCCAGGGTAGAGTTCGACAAGTTCAGTCAGAAGTGCACGGGCCGCGCTTTTGTCGTCGCGCTGCTGCAGCTGCTCCAAGCGACTCAGTTGTAGCCAGGGAGTCGTCCGCAGATTCGGATTCAGCGCTTGCCAGAGGTTGTCTGCTTGCGCCTGTTGCTCTCCTTTTACCGCTAGCAAGTAGGCAAGTATGGGTTGATTGGCTCGCTCCGCGGAGTCCTGAGAGTTTTGTGAATCGAGCATCGCCAGAACCCGTGCGCGGGCGACGAGAAATTCGAGGCTGTCAGTGTAAGCGGGAGGTTGGGGCATGCTTTGGGCGCGGTTAGTTGTATCGGAGATGCGGTTTTGAGTGACTGGGTGAGTCCGCAGAAACTCTGGCAGTTCTGAGCCGGCAAAACGGTTAGCCTCTTGCAGACGAGCAAACATACGCGCCATGGCTGTAGCGCTGAAGCCTGCCTCGACCAAGGTTTTCATGCCCGTCTGGTCTGCATCTGTCTCGTTAGATCGGCTAAAGGCGAGTTGTGAGCTTGCCGATGCGCCAAGGGTGCCGGTGTAAACCGCCATCCCTGCATCTGCGTTGATACCGGCGAGGAGTATCCCGCCGATCACCCCTGCGATCACCAGAGGGGTGTTCTGTTGCGCCTTTGCCTGCTGTTGAGCGTAGTGACGTTGGCTTAGGTGGGCGAGCTCGTGAGCGATCACCGAAGCGAGCTCATCCTCGCGTTTAGCCGCTGCAATCAGCCCCGCGTGAATGCCAATAATGCCTCCTGGCGCTGCGAAGGCGTTTACCTCGGGACTATCTATAACCACTAAGGTGAGGCGTTTATCTTGCAGCTCGGAGGCGGGCGCGAGGCGAGCCATCAGCCCTTGCAAGTAGGACTCCACAACCGGATCATCAAGCAGTGAGGCTTGCGCACGTAGCATCCGAACCCAAGCTTGCCCAATACGATACTCTTGGTCGAGTTGGAGTGCCGAAGCGTTGGCGCTACCAATGCTCGGGAGTTCTGCTTTTGAAACGCTACTAAAGAGAACTAGCAGCAGCACAAGGGTGTATCTATACATAGGTTGCACAGCCTCAGCGTGGTCTTTAACCGGAATCTGGGTTACATTGCGGCTCAGATTATAGTTAGGGTGTCTGAAAAGAGTATTACAGAGAGTATGACAGAGTTTCAGATAGATGAACGTTTGGATGCCTGTGGTTTAGCATGCCCGCTGCCACTACTAAAAGCCAAGCAAGCGCTGAATAAGCTTCAGCCGGGTCAGATCTTAGAGGTGCGCGCCACCGATGCGGGATCAGTTAGAGATTTCAGAGCCTATGCTGATTTATCGGCACATGAACTGCTCTCGACAGAAGAGGTCGACCAAATCTATATCCACATTCTACGCAGGGGTTAAATGCGATGCAGAAAGTCTTAGGTAAGTGGATACAACGCTACTTCAGCAACGAAGAGGCGCTGTTACTTACCGCCATTTTGCTAGCCGCAGGGGTGGTGATTTTTTACCTTGGCGGTGCGCTAGTGCCTGTCTTTGCCAGCCTTATTCTCGCTTTCATGATGCAAGGTGGTGTAAATCGACTCGAGCGTGCCGGGTTGGGACGTATGTTTGCGGTGACCCTAGTGTTCTTGGGTTTCGTTGGGTTCCTCACTGCCTTTTTGTTGATCGTTATGCCTATAGCTTGGCAGCAGTCGGTGAACCTATTTAATGAACTGCCGCGCATGGTGATAGAGGTGCAAAACCTGCTTTTACTACTGCCTGAGAAGTATCCCGATATGGTATCTGAGACTCAGATACGTCAGCTGTTTGGATTAGCAGCTGCCGAGGTGAGTCAGTTTGGACAGTGGTTGGTCAGCTTCTCGCTGAGCTCGGTTACCGGTGTCATGACACTGCTGATCTATCTCGTACTGGTGCCGATCCTCGTGTTCTTTTTCCTCAAAGATAGTGACTCGCTGGTGCGTGTTTGGACTGCGCGACTGCCTGAAAAGCGCGAGATGCTCGAGCAGGTATGGCGGGAGATGGACGCCCAGATCGCGAACTATATACGCGGTAAAGCGATTGAGATTCTGATTGTCGGTGCGGCTACTTACGTCGCCTTTGCAATTTTGGGTATCAATTACGCGGCACTCTTGGCGCTACTAGTCGGACTCTCGGTTTTGATCCCCTATATCGGCGCGGCACTTGTTACTGTGCCTGTTGCGCTGATCGCCTTCTTTCAGTGGGGCGGCTCATCGGAGTTTATGTATCTGATGATCGCCTATGGCGTTATTCAAGCGCTAGACGGTAACGTATTGGTGCCACTGCTATTCTCTGAAGCGGTCAATTTGCACCCCGTCTCTATCATTGTTGCGGTGTTGGTTTTTGGCAGCCTGTGGGGCTTTTGGGGCGTGTTTTTTGCGATCCCACTCGCGACCTTGGTTAAGGCGATTATGACGGCCTGGCCGCATGGAGATTTAGAAGCGGGCTCGACCTCGGCATAGTTAGCTAGCTAAGGTCGGGCTGGAGTGCGATTATTGCGGCAAAATCTGCGCCGTATGCTCTTTGGTCTTTACCTTTGAGATGACATCTTCGATGCGGCCATCTTCGTCAATAACGAAGGTGGTACGCACGGTTCCCATATACTCTTTGCCGTACATCTTTTTCAGCTGCCAAGTTCCGAAGAGTTCGTGAACTTTGTTGTCGGTATCGGCAATTAAGGGAAAGGGTAGCTCATATTTGTTGATGAACTTTTGGTGCGATTTCTCATCGTCAGTGCTAACACCTATTATTTGGTAGCCAGCGGTACTCAGGCGGTCGATGTTATCGCGCAGATCACAAGCTTGGGCAGTGCAGCCGGGTGTGTTGTCACGTGGGTAAAAGTAGAGAACAACCTTCTTGCCCTTAAACTGACTCAGGCTGATGCTCTCACCGTTCTGGTCACGGGCGGTAAAATCGGGTGCTTGCTGACCAACTTCTAACATTTATCTCTCCTTATGGGCGCATTACACAGAAAAAATGGGCATGGCTACTACGAATGTTAGCCCTATTTCGTTTAAAATGACTAACTCGAATTCTAAAAGCGGCAGACAAGCTCTTCGACCAACAGTCTGGGCGCACGACATTATAAGGTGAAACAGCATGATTCGCGGCAGTATGGTAGCCCTCGCCACCCCAATGCATCCCAATGGTGATCTTGACTGGGAAGCGCTCGACCGCGTCGTCGACCTACACCTCGAGAACGGTACCGACTCTATCGTTGCCGTTGGTACTTCAGGTGAATCGGCAACGCTTGATTACGACGAGCACCTAGAGGTTGTGAAACGTGTGGTAGCTCGAGTTGCCGGACGCATTCCTGTAATTGCTGGTACTGGGGCAAACTCAACGCGTGAAGCTATTGAGATGACCAAAGGCGCCAAAGAAGCTGGTGCCGATGCTTGCCTGCTGGTAACGCCGTACTACAACAAGCCGACCCAAGAGGGGCTCTACCTGCATTACAAAGCGGTAGCAGAGGCGGTAGATATTCCGCAGATTCTCTACAACGTCCCGGGTCGTACTGCATGCGATATGCAACCAGAGACTGCACTGCGCTTGGCAGAGCTTAAGAATATTGTGGGTATTAAAGAGGCGACAGGTGACATCGATAGGGCGAAGTTCCTGATTGAGCGCGCTCCTGAAGGCTTCGCTATCTACTCGGGCGATGACGGCACAGCGATTGAGCTGATTCTGGCAGGTGGTCACGGCAATATTTCCGTGACGGCGAATGTCGCGCCGGCGCAGATGGCTAAGCTCTGTCATCTCGGTCTTGAGGGTGATTTCGAAGCTGCACGAGCCTTGCAAGCTGAGTTGATGCCACTGCACAAAGCAATGTTCACAGAGTCTAATCCGATTCCTGTGAAGTGGGCCATGCATGAGATGGGGCTTTGTGACGCCGGTATTCGCCTGCCGCTTACGCCTCTATCGGAGCCACTGCGAGCACCGCTGGTCGAGGTTCTGAAACAAACTGGTCTGCTGTAAGTTTAGGGGTACCCGATGGCAAAGCGAGTTGCACTACTGGCGACAGCGATCCTGGTGAGCGGATGTGAATCTCTGCCGCAAAACCCTATCTACGGTGAGTCAGGGATCATAAAAGATCGCTCCACCGAATATGCTCAGGCACAGCCTGCGAAGCGGTTGCAGATCCCTGAGGGTATGGACGCCAAACAGACGCGCGATGGCCTGCTCGTCCCTGAGCTGAATAGCTCAAGCCAGGCAAAGGCTGAGATCGTTGCTGAGGTACCACGTCCCGAGTTCTTCTTCGCTGCCGAGGGCGGTGAGCGCGCAAGTATTCGTCCACTTGAGGGTGAGCGCGTTATTCTCGTTGATGAGCCCATTGATCGTCTCTGGAGCGAAGTGCTGCTGTTCTGGCAGGATGTCGACATTGCACTTGAGACACAGGACGCGCGCAACGGTCTGATGGAGACCGAGTGGATTCGAGTAGAAGGTGAAGACCTCTCTCCATTCCAGAAGGTTCTCAACACACTCAAATTTAATTCAGAGGCGAACGAGCCCTCGCTCAACAAGCTTCGAGTGCGACTGCGTCCTGATCCTGACGTGGTTGGCCGCACCGCAATCAGCATGAAGCATGTCCAGATTCCGATGAGCCAGGGTGACAGAGAGATTGACTGGTTGTTGGACTCAGAAGAGTTGCCCTACTCAAACGAGATCATGTTCACCATGCTCGACTATTTAAGTCGTGGTA
>JABXHP010000117.1 GCA_013373575.1 Oceanospirillaceae bacterium
GAATATCGTTTAGAGCGCGGCGCAGTTTCAGTGTGGTTTCACCGATACCGCCATTACCGACCTTAAACTCCTTCTCTTGGTAGATCAGAGTTCCAACAGGTGCGAGAACCGCCGCCGTACCCGAGAGTGCTGCTTCACAACTCGGTTTCGCTGCGCGCTCGAATAGCTCTTCAGCACTGAGCTGACGCTCTTCAACGTTCATGCCCATGTCACGGGCGAGAGTGAGGATTGAGTCGCGTGTGACACCGTGCAGGAAGCTCTCATCCAGCGATTTGGTGATGATAGTATCACCGTCGATCAGCAAGAAGTTGGCTGCACCAGTCTCCTGCACATCACCACCTGGGCAGAAGAGTACTTGGTCTGCTTGGTAATCGGCTTTGGCCTTCAGAATAGGCGCCATTGCACCGGCGTAGTTACCACCGCTCTTGATGCGACCCATGTGTGGTGGACAGCGCATCGCTTGGTCATCGACCAGCAGTCGCAGGGCTTTATCGCCACCGGCGAAGTAGTCTCCTACCGGGGAGAGCAGCACATACTGACATGAGGTTACTGATGGAACCGCTGCCTTACCGATGGCCGCTTCAGTGCCGATATGTGTCGGACGGATATACATAGAGCCTGGCGGCTCAGGTACATCTGCTGCGTATTTTGCCACCAAAGAGGTGATCATCTGCTCAGTCTGCGCCTCATCCAACTCGGGCAGACCCAGAAGGCGGCTGCTCTGAGCAAAACGCGCGATGTTCATATCCATACGGAAAATTTTGATCGAACCATCGGCGTGGCGAAATGCTTTAAGACCCTCAAAGCAGGTGCTTGAGTAGTGCAGCACATGGGCGCCGGGATGCAGTGTCAGTTTGTCGCTGGGTACAATCTCAGTTGCACTCCAATTTTCACCATCGAACCAAGAGATACTCATCTCTGGCATGAAAAGAGAACCAAAAGCCGCCATTTAAAACCTACTCTAAGAGATTTCGCGCACAACTGGGCGCGGTGCAGAAAGCTATAACCGCAAGATTGTATGCAACTGACAGAAAAATGGAATCGAAATTTGGCTAATTAGCGCTCTTCAGGTGAGTTAGCGCAAATTTTTCCGTATCCTATCGGCTCGATCTAGGGAATCGTTCATAGTGTCCCCAGCCACTTCTTCGTAGAGACAGAAATTTGCCAGAGATATGGGTCCTCACCGACGGAAAACCCGGACATGTGAATCAGTCACTTGGGCTTGCAGAAGCCTTGAAGCGATTGCGCCCAGAACTTGGTTTTAGACAACTGGATGTTAGCGCTGGCTGGCGGCTTCTTTTTAAGCCCGAAAGGCCCCGTCTAATTATCTCTGCTGGGCGGCGCACTCATCTTTGGAGCTGGCTCTGTAAACTGCGTTATGGTGCAAAAAACCTAGTCTTGATGCGCCCGAGTCTGCCTCAATTCTGCTTTGATCTTATCCTAGCCCCCGAGCATGATGGCATAGGGAACAACAATCCGAGGGTTGTTGAGACGCGTGGTGCGCTAAACCGTATGGTTCCTGGCGAGAAAATTCGTGGCTCAAGCTTGGTTCTCGTCGGCGGGCCGAGTAAGCACGTGGTTTGGGATGAAGATCGGGTGCTGCGCCAAATTCGGTCTATAGTTGAGGCGAATAGCGACTCCCAACTGCGCATAGCAACTTCCAGACGCACACCCTTGGGTTTCGTCGGACGCCTTGGTGAGCTCGGTAGTATTGAGTTAATAACCCCCGAGAGTGTCAACTCCATGTGGTTACCCTCAATCTTGGCCTGTACCGAACAGGTTTGGGTTACCAGCGATAGCGTTTCCATGGTTTTCGAAGCGTTAACTGCAGGATGCGCTGTTTCGCTGATAAGTTTAGAATCAGTGCCAAATTCACGCACTCAGCAGGGGATGCAACTGCTCTTAGATTCTGGATTGGTGAATCTAAGCAGTGATGGGAACCCTAGGTTTAATGGTGCACCGCTGGCAGAGGCCAAGCGCTGTGCCGAATTTATTTTGGAGAAAGGATGGCTGTAGCGCTTCCGGAATTTGCTAGTGCAAAGCTGGCAATAATTGGTTTGGGGTATGTTGGACTTCCCTTGGCAGTCGAATTCGGCAAACAACGACCAGTTGTCGGCTTCGACATCAATCGTGATCGGATTGCGCAGTTGCGCCAGGGCTCTGACTCTACTCTGGAGGTTAGTGGCAATGAGTTAGCAGCTGCTAGGCAGCTTGAATTTACCAGCGATGAGTCAGATTTGAAGGGGTGTGATGTTTACATTGTAACCGTACCAACCCCTATTAATGGGCACAAACAGCCGGATTTAACTCCACTCATTAAGGCATCTGAACTACTTGGGCGTGTTATTAGCGAGGGTGCAGTAGTTATTTATGAGTCGACTGTTTACCCTGGAGCAACCGAAGAGGATTGCATTCCTGTAATCGGAAGGGGCTCTGGTTTGGTTTTCAACCGGGATTTTTATGCTGGATATAGCCCGGAAAGAATCAACCCGGGTGACAAAACGCATCGATTACCCAACATCATGAAAGTTACCTCGGGATCTACGCCTGAGGTAACTGATTTCGTCGACCAGTTGTACGCCAGTGTCATCGAGGCTGGTACTTTTAAAGCTAGTAGCATTCGTGTAGCTGAAGCAGCAAAAGTAATTGAGAATACCCAAAGGGACCTGAACATCGCTCTGATTAACGAACTAGCCATCATATTTAACCGCCTTGGCATAGATACGGAAGAGGTGCTTCGTGCAGCTGGCACCAAGTGGAATTTTCTACCTTTCCGGCCGGGCCTTGTAGGCGGGCATTGCATCGGTGTAGACCCCTATTATCTAACCTATAAGGCCCAGTCTGCTGGTTACATTCCGGATGTAATCCTCGCTGGACGGCGTATCAACGATGGTATGGGCGCTTATGTGGCTGATGAGCTCGTCAAGGCGATGTTGAAGCGCCGCATTCATGTGAACGGGAGCAAGGTATTATTGATGGGTTTGGCATTTAAGGAGAACTGCCCGGATCTTCGTAATACCCGAGTTCTGGATATCGTGAGTGTACTCAATACATACGGCGTATCTGTGGAGATTCATGACCCATGGGTCGACCCGGACGAGGCTGCGCGCGAGTATGGGATTAATCTGGTGGATCAGCCTCGAGAGTCAGATTACGATGCAATTATCCTTGCTGTCGCGCATACGCAGTTTAAAGATTACGGCATAGATGCGATTCGAAGCTGGGGCAAAGATCAGCATGTTATCTACGATTTAAAGTATCTGTTTGAACAAAACCAGACGGATATTCGTCTCTAATGAAAGTCGTGCAGGTTCTGCCTTCGCTACGCGGTGGCGGCGTCGAGAAGGGTACCTTAGAAGTTGGTAAGTACCTGGTTGATAACGGGTACGAGTCACTCGTTGTCTCTGCGGGTGGCCCTTTGGTTCAGCAGCTTGAGTCAGAAGGTAGCCGACACATAGAATGGGACTTGGGTAAGAAATCGCTGTTCACCCTCCGCCATATTTGGGCATTTCGTCGTTTTTTAAGAGAGGAAAAACCGGACATTCTTCACCTCCGTTCAAGGATGCCGGCGTGGGTATGCTGGTTGGCTTGGCATGGAATGCCGAAACATGAGAGACCAAGACTGGTTACCACAGTGCACGGTCTCTACTCGGTCAGCCGGTATTCTCAAATCATGTGTCGTGGTGAGGCAGTGATCGCGGTTTCAAAAACTGTCGAAGATTACATTGCTAAGAATTACCCAGAGACACCTCAGAACAGAGTTCACTTGGTCTACCGGGGTGTTGATCCAGAAGAGTTCCCGCACGGTTATGAGCCTTCAAGTGAGTGGCGCGAGGGATTTTTCGCACAGTTCCCGCACACTCGTGGCAAGCGACTTCTTTGTCTTCCCGGGAGGCTGACTCGCCTGAAGGGGCATAATGACTTCCTCGATCTAATTGATGTGCTTGTGCGTGAAGTAGATGATATTCATGCTATTATCGTCGGTGGAGAAGATCCAAAGCGTAAGGATTACGCCGAAGAGTTGTATCGGAGAGTAGAAGTCACCGGTCTCTCAGAGACCGTTACTTTCACCGGTGCTCGTTCCGACATACGAGAGATTTTCGCGATTAGCGATCTAGTCTATTCGCTCTCAACTAAACCTGAGTCATTCGGTCGAACGGTGCTTGAAGCTTTGTCGCTAGGTCGCCCAGTGCTAGGTTATAACCACGGTGGTGTGGGCGAAATCCTGTCGCGGTTGTTTCCTGCAGGAAGAGTCGAAATTAGTAATGCTACGGAGCTTATTACACGTTCTTTAGAGTGTTTGAAAGATCAAACCAGTGTCGGTCGGGTAGAGACATTCTATCGTTCTCAAATGCTTGAGGGTACTCTAGCTACTTACGTCAAGCTGACTCAAGCGAAGTAGCCTTGCAAATGTTACGTCGCCAGCTAGCTCAATGTTAAAACGCGCTTTAGCTTCACACCCCCGCGCTACCAACTTTTGATGGTCTGACAGTGCTTCTCTCAATGCCTCTGCAATAGCTTGGGGGTTGCTACCATCTATACACCAACCGGTTTGCCCGTCGAGAACAGCCTCTGGTGCTCCTCCTACATTTCCAGCAATAGATGGGACGCCCCATTTTGCAGCTTCTGTATAGCTAATACCGAAGCCTTCTAATGATTTTCCGGCTTGGTAAGATGGCATTAGAAATAGGCTCGCATTGCGTAATAACTGCTCCTTCTGTGGTTCAGTTACCCGACCTAAAAAAGTTGTATGTTTGGCAATCGGTTTATTTGCAACGTACTCCTGCAGACGCGGCAGGTCGGGGCCAGAACCAGCGACTTGCCAATGAAACTCAAAGCCCTCCTGACAAAGCTCATTAAGAGCCTCTGCCGACTGAAAGAGCCCCTTTCGCTCCTCGATTCTGCACAAAGAGAGTATTTGGGTAATCCCATCCCTTTTGGCGTAGGTTTGTTCAGGATTGGCTGCGTCCAACATATAGGTTGGGAATATCACCTCAATCTGTTTATCTGGAGTTAATTTTTTGACCAAGTTGGCCGTCATCTCCGAGCTTGCAACTATCAGATCAGCACGCTCCAGCAATTTTTGAATAGCAGCTTTTTTGCTGTTTGATGGCTCTAAGTACTCTTGACCATGGGCCAGCACTATAAGACGACCGGAGCTATGCGGTACGGCAGCCACGCTTTTCCAGCTGTCGCATATAGTCATGTGTGGATTAAATCGCCTTAATCGTAACAATAAACGTTTCGTTTCAGAGCGCAAAAAGCGGGGCACATTGACGGAAAAAAAATTGTATGAGTCCGCTCTGCCTAGAGGTTTGTCAGCGGCGACTAGCACCTCAAAGCCACCCTTACTGAGCTTATCTGCTAAGGAGTACATCACTGCTTCCATGCCTCCCATTCGAGGTGGAAATGTCTGTGTGCATATGAGAACACGATTTTCTGTGTGTCCGGGCGAACGCTCGGTTGGCTTCATAATAAGATCTATTGAATTCTTCGTTCCATCGTCCAGAAGTTTAAAGGTGAAACAATCATGAAACGACTATTTTTCTTATTTTCGTAGGTTTTTGGTAAACTTAAAAGATCGCAAAGCGTGAGCAAGTTGCTCCTCAATTCAGAAATCGAGAATAGACCCGAATGTTAGTATCACTGCCCGTTTCGATTGGTGAGGCCATTGATAAACTTACCATCCTGCAGATTAAAGCTGAGCGCATTTCAGACGCCAATAAGCTTGTGAATATCAATAAAGAGCTTTCTATCCTGAAAGCGGACCTCGATAAGATTGATGGTTTGTGGGGGCAAATTTCAAAATTGATGTCCGATCTCAAAACCGTAAACGAAGAACTCTGGGTTATCGAGGACGATATACGGGCTAAAGAGTTCAAAAAGGAGTTTGACGAAGAGTTTATTCGACTCGCTAGAGCCGTCTATGTAACAAATGACAAGCGAGCAGATGTAAAGAAGCAGATCAATCTGTTGCTCGGATCAGAGCTGGTAGAGGAGAAATCATATGAGGACTACCAGTGAGTCAAGCCGTAAGGCGTGCTCTTGTCATCAAGCACGGTGCTTTGGGTGATATTTTCCTAATTTTGGGCGCCTTGCAAGATATAGCCGAGGCCACGGGAGCACCGGTAGATGTCTTGACGATGTCTCCGTATGTGAAAATATTTAAACGCTCTCCTCACGTAAATAGGGTTTTCGTTGATAATCGCCAAAGCAGGTTAAATCCTTGGTACCTGTGCGAGTTGAGGCGCATGTTCAGCGATGGCGCATATGATCAGATCATAGATCTACAGAACTCTAAGCGAACGCTCTTTTACCGCAAGTTCATCGCTCCAAAACTTAACTGGTGTCAGTTGGGTATCATCCCGCCGACAGAGTTCGTTTCTCAAACTATATCCTCACCAGTGCTAGCTAAAGCAGCCACACAGCTGGGAAATTGCTCTATTGGTACTGAGAACTTGCTAAGAGGAGATTTGGAATGGTTATGTGATGATAGCGAGGCAGTGTCTAGAGTCTCTGAGAGTCGTTGTCCAGTAATTCTCCTTCCTGGCGCCTCTGCCGCACATACACACAAGATTTGGCCAAGATATGCTGAACTTGCTGAGCTACTAATCAAAGAGGGAGTGGACGTATTCGTTGCGCCTGGTCCCGATGACATGGAGCTATGTAAAAGCATATCAGGCCGACAATTATTGAGTGGTGAAAGGTGGCTCGACTTCTTCCAGCTAGCAGGTGTGTTGGCAAAAGCGAAGTTTGTGGTCGGGAATGACTCGGGACCAACCCATTTAGCCGCATCATTGGGCACAAAAGGTGTGGCTCTCTTCTCTCAGAGGACAAGCCAGTATGCTCCTAATATGGCCCGAAAGCAGATGGGTGTAATGGTAAGCAATGAGCTCAGTGAGATCTCCGCTGAAAGTATCCTAGACCTTATCAAGGCCTTAGATTAGAGAGCAGGTCGCGATCAACTAGTCGATGAATTAATCTCAGTCGCGTTTTTTGATAAAGATGTCGCAAACTTGCAATGGGACTGCGCTTTATTAAAGCTCTTCTTGAGACAATCTCTATCGGTTCTGATGGTTTTACGCCAGATGTAACATTGTGCTTTTGGATCGTCTTTGATAGCACTGCAAAGAGATTATATTCGAACAGTACACGGCGTTTTGCTTCGAGAACAGAGGGCAGACGGCGCAGATACTCTTCCTCAGTGAGGCCGTCAATTATTTTGCTCGCTGCCCCTGCGTCGGCGATGTCAGCCAAGATGTAGCTGTCTTCCGGGAAATAGTCCGCTATGTTCGGGCAGCCAATATAGATCGGTACTGCCTCTCCGAGAAAAGCGTCGGCTAGCTTTTCAGTCCAATGGTGGGCGCTGTAGTGGTTCTCTACGGCTACATGAAAGCGAAAGGGTTTAACCGCGTCAGCTTTGTCGTCCATCTGAATGTCTTCTCGACCAAACACCCTTAAACTTTTTACTTGCGAACGCAGCTGCGCGATAAACTGAAAGCGGAGGGCATGCAGGGTATGTTTCTGTTGCTTCGAGGAGCCAACGATACTGCACATTTCGCTCTTTTCATCACTGAGGTTGCGTTGGAGTTCAGAGAAACTTTTTACAGACTTTGAGCCAACACCGTAAAACCATTGCAACGCGGGTTGCTGGAATAGTCGGTTTGGGTGTGGCAGTGCCCAGTCAGGCTGGCTCGTAAGCACGAATCCAAATTGATCCGTAAAGTCAGTAAAATACGACTTTATTGAGCTCGGTTCAGAGGTGACCAAGATGGTGTTATTCCGTGAGCACGCCAAGGCTTCTCTCCGGATAGAGCGCCGTTCATTTTTGGCTGGGGGTAGATCGTCATAGACAACCAGCCAATCGTAGTTGCGTTCATCGGGATCAAAAATAAACTCACACTCATCCCAAACAGGAGCTTCGTCTGGCAGTTGGTGACGCCAAATACGTTCCTCTGGTCGTGCCAGAAATTTGACTCGAATTTTCCCGTTGGACTCGGCTGAGCCTGCCATCTGCATTGCCCTATAAATGACTTTGTTCTCGGACAAGTTTACTATGCCATCTGTCTAATCACAGCAGTTCATCTACAGTAAAGGCTACAACTTAGTGAAAAAGCGCGCTCTAATCTCCGGCGTGACCGGGCAAGATGGGTCCTACCTGGCTGAATTCTTACTAGAGAAAGGTTATGAAGTGCACGGCATTAAGCGTCGGGCGTCCTCATTCAATACCCAGCGAGTCGACCACATATACCAAGACCCTCATGTTGAGAATCAGAATTTCGTCCTCCATTACGGTGATCTGACCGACTCTTCGAATTTGACTCGCATTTTAAAAGAAGTTGAACCCGATGAGGTCTATAACCTTGGGGCGCAATCACACGTTGCGGTATCTTTTGAATCACCCGAATACACAGCTGATGTAGACGGGATGGGTACGCTAAGATTACTTGAGGCGATTCGTTTTTTGGGCTTAGAGGAAAAGACGCGTTTTTATCAAGCATCTACATCTGAGCTCTACGGGCTAGTGCAGGAGACCCCTCAGAAAGAGACAACGCCCTTCTATCCTCGCAGCCCTTATGCCGTAGCAAAGCTTTATGCCTACTGGATTACCGTTAATTACCGCGAGGCATACGGTATGTATGCGTGCAACGGGATTCTCTTTAACCATGAATCACCTCGACGTGGTGAAACATTCGTGACGCGAAAAATTACACGTGGTTTAGCGAATATTGCACAGGGGCTCGAGGCATGCCTGTTTATGGGTAATATGGACTCTCTGCGCGACTGGGGCCACGCTAAAGATTATGTCCGTATGCAGTGGATGATGCTGCAGCAAGATGAGCCTGAGGATTATGTTATCGCGACCGGCGTGCAATATAGTGTTCGGCAGTTTATCCAATGGTCTGCTGCAGAGTTGGGAATGGAGATTGAGTTTACTGGCGAGGGAACCGAAGAGGTTGGACGGGTAAAATCTTTAACGGGAGACTCTGCTCCAGCGGTTGAGATCGGTCAAACAATCGTGCGCGTTGATCCTCGTTATTTCCGTCCAGCCGAGGTAGATACGTTGCTCGGTGATCCCACCAAGGCTAAAGAGAAGTTGGGCTGGGTACCAGAGATCAGTGTCCTAGAGATGTGTGCAGAGATGGTTGCGGAAGATTTAAAAGTAGCGCAGCGCCATGCTCTATTGAAGGCTCATGGCCACGATGTGTCGGTTAGCATGGAGAATTGATCGGCTATGAAAAGAGTTTTTGTTGCTGGCCATAGAGGCATGGTAGGGAGCGCGATAACTCGGCAGTTGGCGAGTGATCCTGAGGTAAGCATTCTAACGGCGAGTCGTAGCGAACTTGATCTGCGCGAGCAGAAACAAGTTTTCGAATTTTTGGCGGATAAGAAGGTTGATCAAGTCTATTTGGCTGCAGCAAAAGTCGGTGGAATTGTTGCTAATAACAGTTACCCGGCTGACTTTATCTACGAAAACTTAGCTATACAGAACAACTTGATCCATGGGGCACATTTGGCTGATGTAAACCAACTGCTTTTTTTGGGCTCATCTTGCATCTACCCGAAATTTGCGGACCAGCCGATGCGAGAGGATAGTCTGCTAACAGGGGTTCTAGAGTCGACTAATGAGCCCTATGCCATCGCAAAAATTGCGGGTATCAAGATGTGTGAGTCCTATGCACGTCAGTACCATCGTGACTATCGCAGTATTATGCCAACTAACCTCTATGGCCCAGGGGATAATTTTCACCCAGAGAATTCTCATGTTATACCCGCCATGCTCCGCCGCTTTCATGAGGCGAAACTAAATCGTGCCGAGGAAGTTGTGATATGGGGTACAGGAACACCAATGCGCGAGTTTTTGTATGTCGATGATATGGCCGCAGCGTCTGTTCACCTAATGAACCTGAGCTCTGAACAGTACAGTAAGATAACCCTGCCCCAGCTTTCGCATGTAAATGCCGGAACTGGAGTGGATTGCACAATAAGAGAGTTGGCAGAGACCATCCAGAAGGTTGTTAGTTTCCAAGGCGAGTTGATTTTTGACGTTAGCAAACCCGACGGTACCCCTCGGAAGTTGATGGATTCAAGTAAGCTACTCTCCACAGGGTGGACGCCTAAATATGAGCTTCAAGAGGGTCTAGAGAGTTCTTACCGTTGGTTTGTCGATAATGAATTATCGGCTCGAACGGCCTGAATAGCGGAAGTTTTTGCCCTCAGGGTGAGACTTAAAGCGTTTATGCAGCCACATGTATTGAGAGGGCTCTATGCGAATTCCTTTCTCAATTTCATCATTGATTCTGGTTGCGCTCTCCTCGTCAGTAGGAGATGGGAAACCAGAGATCACAGGATGTAGCACTAACTTGTAATTATTTTTGTTGGTGCGGTGGTGGGTCAGCATCAACACAGGTGAATTGTTCATCTTGGCAATTCTACTAGTGGCCGTAACAGTGGCGGCCTTTACGCCGAAGAAAGGGGCATATACTGAGTGTTTCGGACCGAAATCCTGATCGGGGGCATACCAAACAATTTCGTTGCCTTTAAGTGCTCGTATTAGTGTTCGGAAGTCAGAACGATCAATCAGTTTATCAATAGATCGTAGGCGACCCTGCTTGATGAAATGTTCCATTAGCGGATTGTTGTGCGGCCGGTACATGGTGCTTAGCGGATAGTAGAGCGAAAATAGCAGTCCACCAAGATCAAGTGTTGAGAAGTGCGCACCTAATAGGATAACACCTCGACCCTCGCTAAGCGCCTGTTTTAAATGCTCCTGCCCCTCTAACCTGACTCTGGCGCGAAACGAATCGCGATCTGACCACCAAGCCATTGCCGTCTCAATAATCCCAATGCCATTATTGATGAAGACATCTTTAACGAGCTGTTTTTGTTCGGCCTCGCTTAGCTCTGGGAAGCAGAGTCGAATATTCACTGAAGCAACGTGGCGTCGGCTTTTCGCTAGGTGGTAGAGTAGATGGCCTAGCCATTTGCCAACCCTTATCTGAGCTTTGAAAGGGAGTAAATTTATTACGCGCAGAAAACCAAGGCCAATCCATGTTGGCCAATACTTGGGTGATAGAAATTGGGTGATCTGAGTTTTCATTAGCGGGTAATATAGGTGAAAGCTTAAGTGTAAGAGTGGGGCGCGCTTTGGGCAACCTTCGGCGCATATACTCGTGTATACTGATCCACATTGCAAAAAGGAATAAAGACGAAAGTGCAGCCTCCTCAGAATGGCTTCCAGTTATACAAGCGCCTGCTGAGCTACGTTGGCCCCTATTGGTTTGGCTTCGTTCTCAGTTTTGTTGCGTACGCAATTTATGGCGCATCGCAGGCAGCATCTGCGAAATGGTTGGAGATGGTTGTGAATGCTGTGCAGGAGGGTGATTTTGAACAACGTTACCTGCTGGCAGCGATGGTTGTTGCTGTTTTTTTCATGCGCGGTGCGGGCACCTTTATCGGCACCTATTCACTTGCTTATATTGCCCGTCAAGCTATACACGGTTTGCGTGTGGATCTCTTCAATAAACTTCAGAGCCTTCCTGTTTCCTACTTCGCACAGGGTAAATCAGGTCAGATGTTGGCGAAGCTCACTTACAACGTAGAGCAGGTGACGGAGGCGGTAACCGAAGCGGTCAAGGTCGCTCTGCGTGAGGGGCTAACCGTAATTGGTCTGTTTGGCTACATGCTCTATATCAACTGGAAGCTGACTCTCGTATTTGTTGGTGCGGCCCCGTTTATGGGGATCGCAGTTATGATTGCCTCGAAGCGGCTGCGTCGCCAGAGCCGCAATATCCAAGAGAGTGTAGGGGATATCTCGGATGCCGCATCTGAGGCCATTAAAGGCCATCAAATTGTTCGCATCTTCGGTGGGTCCGAGTTTGAAACGCGGCGCTTTAATGAGGCGAGTGAACGTAACCGACGCCAATTTATGAAGATGACAGTGACGCAGGCTATCAATACGCCGCTTATCCAGATGTTGGTGGCGCTGGCTTTGGCAGCGTTGATGTTTATCGCCATGCATCCGGATGTAATGGAAGATATGAGCACCGGTGGGTTTGTCGCTTTTCTGACAGCTGCTGGGCTGATTACCAAGCCGCTTCGCCTACTGACTGACGTGAACTCCAAAATTCAGAAAGGTATAGCTGCCTCAGAGGCAGTCTTCGCAATTTTGGATGCGCCAGATGAGGTGGATAAAGGCACGCGTCAGCTTTCCAATATCAAAGGGCGGATCTGTCTAGAGAACTTGAGTTACCGTTACGCACCTGAGCTGCCGCTGGCGCTCGATAATTTAAATTTCTGCGTTCAGGCCAATACGACTGTGGCGCTGGTTGGACGTTCGGGATCAGGTAAATCGACACTTGTGAGTCTACTTCCCCGGTTCAACGATGGTTGGGAGGGGCAGCTCACCCTCGATGGTGTCCCCATTGAGCAGTGTACGCTTGAGAGTCTTCGCGCACAGATCGCGCTAGTTAATCAGCAAGTCGTGCTTTTTAACGGCACGGTTGCTGAAAATATTGCTTATGGCGCGATGGCGAATGCCTCGCGTGAAGAGATTCTGGCGGCTGCTGACGCTGCGCACGTTACGGAATTTATCGATCGTCTACCCAAGGGCTTGGATACAGAGATTGGTGAGGGTGGCGTGTTGCTCTCTGGCGGTCAGCGTCAGCGTATTGCGATAGCA